>JAYTAK010000937.1:0-32636 GCA_043737515.1 Candidatus Kuenenia sp.
GATTTCTAGGGTCGTGAATGTAGGATGGACTTTCAAGTCCGTCGCACTGCCACGAAACGCCGTCGAAGCGATGGTTAATGTGCCTTGACAGCCGTTCGATCATGCCAGGGTGATTGGCCAATATCTCGGACATGAATGTCCAAGGTACATGAATCACAGCATTGGACTGAGCTTCGGTGTCTTGAGCAGTAATCGTGACGTTTTTCTGAACCATGCTGGAATTCTTGTTGCAATCGCCATCTCCTCCAGCCCACCATCTCCCCGAATAGCAAAACGTTCAAGGGCGGCCACAACGGAAAAAGTTGCCTTTTCAATCAAATCTGCCGGGAGGGCAATGCTGCTGGAGTTCCGCATGGTATCTCGAATCTGCTGGCTGAGTGTGTGTCTCGTGGCTCTCGTTTGCACTTCACCCAGAGCGTCCGCCCAATCGGCGAATGCTGCGAGCGTCCCGGCCAGCGATATCATCCTTGTGTGGAATCAGGTGATGCTTGACGCCAATGCGGGAGATTCTCGCCTGCTGCTTCAGGATCAGGGTGGACCAACTCGCACGTCGCGTGCGTTTGCGATTGTGTCAGTGGCGATGTTCGATGCATTGAATTCTATTTCACATCGTCACGAGCCTTACCTCACAGAATTGACCGGCTACAACGCGGCGAATCAGACGGCGGCAGTCTCAACCGCAGCCCGCGACACACTCCTCGCACTCTTTCCTCAGCAGGCAAGAACTTTCAGGTCGGCTTATGCGGCGGCGATGGCAAACGTCCCTGCTGGTATCACACGAAACAGGGGTATTGATCTCGGTCGCCGAGTCGCGTCGGCGATACTTGCCGAGCGCAGCAATGATAATTCAACTTTGAGTCTGCCGTATAACTACAGCACTTTGCCGGGCTATCATCAGCCGGACCCATTGCATCCGAATCAGGGATTTCACGCTCCGCACTGGGGGTATGTCGATCCCTTTGTGATTACGAATGTGCATTCGCATCTGTCTCCGCCTCCGCCAGCACTGGATTCGTTTGAGTATGCTGTTGGTTATCAGGAACTGCTGAATTTCGGTGGTGACGGGATTCAGTATCCGACGTTGCGATCCAGGAAAGAGACTATCACGGGAATCTTCTGGGCTTACGACGGAACGCCCGGTCTGGGAACTCCGCCACGACTTTACAATCAGGTTGTGCGCACAATTGCGATTCAAAAACGAAACACGGTCGAAAGCAACGCCCGCTTGTTTGCCCTGATCAATCTGGCGATGGCGGATGCCGGAATTCAATGCTGGTACTGCAAATACTATTACGAACTCTGGCGTCCCATCGTCGGAATCCGGAACGGCGACGACGACACCAACGAATTTACGAGCGGCGATCCAGACTGGAAACCGCTGGGGGCACCAGCTACCAACGGTGCCGGCGACGGCGTCAACTTCACACCTTCATTCCCGGCCTATGGTTCCGGGCATGCGACTTTTGGAACCGCAGCCTTTTCCGTCACGTCCCGTTTTTATGGCACGGGTGACATCCGGTTCCGATTCACGTCCGACGAATACAATGGGATCAATCGCGGAAGCGACGGGAGGGTTCGTCCCGTGGTGACGCGAATTTATCACAATCTGGATGAAGCGATCCTTGAAAACGCTGTTAGTCGAGTCTATCTTGGCATCCACTGGCCGTATGATGCTTCAGCAGGAATTGATGCGGGAATCGCCATCGCCGACGAAGTCTACAATTCGGTGCTGACACGACGGTGATGCAATTACGGTAACCGTCGTAACTGGCGGGTTGTTGAATTAAAGTGGGATAAGCTTCCAGCTTGTCACTGCTCTACGAAACACCAGGCGTTTTCTTCAATCGATGCCAGGCGGGAAGCCTGGCCCACGTAAAATTCAGTTTCTTACGCTTTCCAAAAATGGTGCGTTGCGCTCCGCTTCACGCACCCTACGAATAAAACAATAGTCCGCGCGATCGTGAGTAAGCAAAGTGTCGTCTGCCATTGTCACTCGCTTCGCTCCCAGTCCAACCGGGTTGTTGCATCCCGGACATGCGTATTCTGCGTTGTTTGCGTTTGACGCCGCAAGGCGAAGTGGCGGACGTTTTCTGCTGCGGATTGAAGATGTCGATTTCACACGCTGCCGTCGTGAATTTGAAGATGCGATTCTGGAAGATCTGGCATGGCTGGGCATCGCCTGGGAATCTCCCGTGCGACGTCAGTCGGATCATCTGCACGAATATGTGAAAGTGGCCGAGCAGCTTCGAGTTCGCGGTCTGCTGTATCCGTGCTTCTGCACAAGGAAAGACATTCAGCGCGAAATTGAAGCCGCCGGTGCTGCGCCGCATGGGCCGGAGGGACCACTGTATCCGGGCCTCTGCCGTAGTCTGTCCGAAGATGAACGCCAGTCACGGATTGCCAGCGGTGAATCATTCGCGATGCGCCTGGATCTGAATCGGGCGCTAGCCGAAACAGGCGGTGAACTGGAATGGATGGATCTGGAACGCGGGCCTCAGAAGGCTCAGCCGGAAATTCTGGGCGACGTGGTCCTCGTCCGCAAAGACATCGGCTGCAGCTACCATCTGGCGGTTGTCATGGATGATGCTCTGCAGGGAGTCACTCGAATTACACGCGGCGCAGATCTGTTTGAGGCGACTCATGTGCAGCGGCTGCTGCAGGCGCTGCTCAGCCTGCCGACGCCGGAATATCATCATCATCCATTGATGCTTGACTCCGATGGAAAACGCCTCGCGAAACGCCACGAAGCAGAATCCCTGCATTCTCTGAGGTTACGAGGAGTTTCGGCGCTGGCCGTACGCGAACGCTGTGGGTTTTCGTAGTCAATCAGAAGTGTCTCCATAAATGCGATAAAGACAAGCCATTCGAGTTGGCGATCACAGTTCCGCAGTGGTAGGATAAACCCCCGAAAGTCCATTGTCTTGACAATAATTCCTGCGGGTCTGCAAAGAATTCAAAGGAGGCTTTTGGGTAAGAAGGTTCTTGCCGGATGCGTTTTACGGAGTGTCACTCATTACCCCGGAAACCGGCGAGGAGTCTCCCGTGCCATTAAGTTCAGTGCCACAGAATCCAGGCTGCCAGATTGCTTCTTCTCACCGTGAACCCCTCGCGGTGATCGGAATCGGATGTCGTCTCCCCGGGGCAATCAATTCTCCGGTCGCCTACTGGGACGCACTGCTGCGGGGGATCAATGCCATCTGCGATGTGCCGGACGACCGCTGGAAACATTCGCGGTTCCACGACACCAATCCGGAAAAATCCGGCTGCATCAAGAACGCGCGGGGTGGCTTCATCAGCGGCGTTGACCAGTTCGACGCCGAGTTCTTCGGATACTTTCCCGCCGAAGCCCAGCGGATCGATCCACAGCAGCGGTTGCTGCTCGAAGTCACGCATGAAGCGATGGAAGATGCTGGTCTGCGCCGCGATCAACTGGATGGCACGCGCACGTCCGTGTTTATCGGTTCGTTCATGTACGATTATCTGTGCATGCAGTCGGCCAGTGATCAGCGGGATGAGATCAGTCCATACACAGCGATGGGGACTGCCATCTGTTCGTTGTCGAATCGCATCTCGTACGACTTCAACCTCAAAGGGCCGAGCGTATCTCTCGATACGGCTTGTTCGGCATCACTGACGGCGCTGCATCTGGCCTGCCAAAGTGTGTGGAACGGGGAAGCCGAGATGGCGATTGCCGGTGGCGTCAACGTCATGCTGCGTCCGGAACCGTCGATCATGTTGTCCAAAGGTGGATTCCTGAATCCGGATCAATACTGCAAAGCGTTTGACGCATCTGCGAATGGCTATGTTCGCGGTGAAGGCGTGGGCATCGTGATCCTGAAGCCGCTTCGGAAAGCGATCGCCGATGGCGACCAGATCTACGCCTGCGTGCGCGGCACGGCAGCAAATCAGGACGGCTATCTGCCTGAGGGCTTCACCGTGCCCAACGTGTTTTCGCAAGTGGCATTGCTGAGGACAGTTTACGCCGAGGCCGGGATTGATCCTTCGACGGTGGATTTTGTTGAAGCCCACGGCACAGGGACACCCGTGGGCGATCCTGTCGAAGCCTCGGCGCTCGGTTCCGTCCTGGGGATTGAAAGAACCGCCGAACAGCGAAACTTGTTCATAGGTTCTGTCAAGACGAACCTTGGGCATTTGGAAGGTGCCGCTGGGATTGCCGGCTTCATCAAAGGCGTACTCACTGCGTATTACGGTGTCGCCGCACCAAATCTGCATTTCCACGAACCGAATCCCGCGATCCCGTGGGAGCCCTATCGTCTGGAGGTGCCGACTCAACCAACGCCGCTCGAATCCGGCGATCGGATTTTGACAGTCGGTGTAAACTCGTTCGGCGCGGGAGGTGCGAACGCGCATGTGGTGATTCAGTCGCTGGCCACAATCAGCCGCCGGGCGCTAGCCCCCGGTTGGGACATGCTTCCCGATTGCAAACCGGACGCCTGCGCGTGCCAGATGATGTCGCCAGAAACCCTCGTTCCTCGCGGCACGTTGTACGCAGTCAGTGCGACTAACCGCGATGCACTGCGAACGCTGGCACTCCGGCATGCCGATTTTCTGGTTGAAAATCCGCATCGGTTCGAGGACATCGCCTTTTCTGCTTTCACCCGCCGCAGCCACTATCCGCATCTGCTGACGGTTGTCGGTGAATCCGCGAAGCATGTGGAGAATCAACTTCGCAGGTTTGCTGATGGTGAGGTGGATTCAACAACCCAGGTGACGACGGTCATTCGTCGCAAGGAACCAAAACTCGCCTTCGTATTCTCCGGTCAGGGTGGCCAGTGGGCTCTGATGGGACTGCAATTGATGCAGCGTGAGCCCGTTTTCCGTCACTGGATGGAAGAAATTGACGCGAGTTTTCAGCAACTCGCGGGCTGGTCCCTGCTGGAAGAGATTCGCAAGGCGGATGCTGAGTCTCGGGTGAACGACACGGTCGTGGTCCAACCGGCCGTCATGGCCATCCAGATCGCCATGGTCAAACTCTACGAACATTACGGGATTCGCCCTGCTGGAATCGTGGGGCATTCGATCGGTGAAGTCGCGGCGGGATATGCGGCCGGAGCGCTGACGCTTGAGCAAGCGGTCCAGGTTATTTATCAGCGTTCACAGGCACAGAATCTGGCTTCCGGCAAAGGCGGCATGCTGGCGGTCGGGCTGACGCAGGAAGATGCCCGCACTCTGATCGCAGGCTACGACGGTCGTGTTTCCATCGGAGCCGTGAACGGGCCGGAGATGCTCACGTTGTCCGGCGATACGGAACCACTGCAACAAATTGCACAGGTGCTGGAAACTCGTGGCGTCTTCAATCGACCGGTCCGAGTTCAGGTGGCCTATCACAGCCATCACATGGAACCGATCAGGGACGTCATGCTGAATGCGTTAGCCCATGTGCAAGGGGTCAAAGCGAAAACACCACTGTACTCCACTGTCACCGGCCATTGCGAAAACGGCCTGCACTTCAACGCGGAGTATTGGTTCCAGAACGCGCGGCAGCCGGTTTTGTTTACGGACGCCCTGAGCGCCATGCTGAAGGACCACTACGACACCTTTGTGGAAATCGGCCCGCATCCCGTGCTGGTCAGCGGCTCCGAAGCTCTGTTCAGTCAGCGCGACACCGATGCCGTGATGGCGCCGTCGATGAACCGCCGGGATCCCGAGGTGACCATATTCCTCCAGAGTCTGGCACGACTGGCCGCCCGCGGACTGCAGCCCGATGTGGCGCAGATGTTTGGTTCCGATTGTCGCTATGTCCGGTTGCCGAACAATCCGTGGCAACACAGCCGCTACTGGTTCGAATCACCAGCGGCGACCGCGATGCGCAAGGGGCCTTTCGAACATCCCTTCCTGAAGCGTAAAACTCAATTCGTCACAGAAGACGGCCTCGCCGTCTGGGAAGTCGCGATGGGCGTGCATAAATTCCCGTACCTCCGTGATCATCAGGTCGATGGTGAAATCGTTTTTCCGGCGACCGGTCACCTGGAACTGGCGTGGGCTGTGGCAAGTGAACAGTTTCGACACGAGACATTCTTTCTGGAGAACCTGCATTTCGACTTGCCACTGATCATGCCCGCAAACAGTCGTCACCCGCTGGACGTCCGGCTGGAGATCGTCTCGGGAGAAGGAGACTACCGCATCTGCAGCCGAGCAGCCGACGCGCCGGCTGACTCGCCCTGGACAAAACATTCGTCAGGGCGGATGAATACGGTCCATGACGTTTTCGAGCAATCGACAACATCATTCAACAAACTCCTTGAGGAATTTCAAGACGACGAATCGCACTCTTCTGAGGACTTTTACGAGAGACTTCAAGTTGCCGGTATGGGCTATGGAGAGAAGTTCCAGTGCATTAAGCACCTCCGGCATCATGACGATGACTGGCTCGCCGAATTGCAGTTGCCCGACGATCTGCTGTACGAATCTCAGCGCAACGCTGTTCATCCAGCGCTGCTCGATGCCTGTCTGCATGTTGTGTTTGCCGACGTCCATCATCATGGGTACTTTGATCGCATCTACCTGCCTTTTCGCATCGATCGCGTGCGGTTCCATCATCGACCAACGCAGCGGATTTGGGCACACGTTCACATCACGAGAAACGATGAACACTATCTTTGCTCCGACACATTGATCTTCAATGATGCGGGGAATCTGGTTGCGGAGGTGCTAGGTCTGAGCGGTAAACGCCTGGTCGGAGCGGGTTCGCGTCAAACAGACGTTGTCTACGAAGGTTGTTACGAGTACCAATGGCTGCCAACGGTGCGCGATGCCGTTCGTGGACGCATTTTTGACATCACCAGCGTCGTACTCTTCGCAGACGGGTCTGGTGTCGCCGCTGAACTGGCATCGCGGCTCTCTGCAGACGGAATTCAAGCATTGATCGTGCCTCCGGACGACTTGCGCGAAATCGATGAAATTCTGGCTGATGTCATTCTTGATCGACGGACATTGATCGTATTCGCGCGGGGATTATCACATGACAGTTTTGGCTGGAGCGCACTTGCCGATTACCCTGCTGTTCCGTCGCTCCTGAAACTGGCTCAGACGTTGCACAAGCGTGAGGGAGTGCCACGCCTGTTCGTGGTCACCAACGGCGCAACAGATATTGGAGGCGACCGTGGACTGGACCTGGGGCAGGCGATTCTCCATGGGATGTCGCGTGTGATCCGGAATGAATCCCCGAATGTTCCACTCACCGTGATCGATCTGAGTGCCACTATCTCACCGTGCGAAATCGATACACTCTACCACGAATTACTCCATACGCGCCGCGACCAGGACGAATCCGAAATCGCCCTCCGTGGTGACCAGCGTTTTCTTCGGCAACTCGTTCCGGTCGATCGGGATTCCGCCGAAAAGGCTGCGACGACTGAAGAGCCTGGTTGCGGCGGCTTTTACCGGGCCGAGCTGACTGAGTCAGGAGGATTCGACCATGTTATCTTCCGTCGTCTTCAGCACAGCGACCCGCAAGCACTGGACGTCGAGATTGCCGTCGAGGCGGCTGGCCTGACTTTTAAGGATGTCATGAATGTGATGGGCATGCTGCCCGAAAACGCAGTCGCCGGTGGTCTGACAGAGAAACGCCTCGGCCTGGAAATCGCGGGACGTGTTCTGCGCAAAGGTTCCCTGGTTCAGCACGTTCAGGTTGGCGACAATGTCATTGCACGCGTCGCTGAGGGATTCTGCGGGCGTGTGACGACGCCGGGCCATTATGTGGTCCGACGCCCCGGAACACTGACACCGGTACAGGCTGCCGCAGTGCCGCTGTCGTACGTCACTGCCTGGTATTCGTTGTGTCATTTGGCACGAATGGCGAGTGGCGAAACGGTCTTGATTCATTCTGCGGCAGGCGGTGTGGGCGGTGCGGCGATTCAGTTGGCCAGACGCGCCGGTGCGCAAGTCATTGCCACTGCGGGCACAAAAGAAAAACGGGATTATCTGCGGCAGATCGGAATTGAGCACGTCTTCGATTCGCGATCCCTCGATTTCTATAACCATGTCATGGAAGTGACGGGCGGACGCGGCGTGGATATCGTGCTGAATTCCTTAACGGGCCGTTTGATCGCGCAAAGCATAAAGTGTCTCGCCCCCTTTGGCCGCTTTCTGGAACTCGGCAAAGCAGATATCTATCGCAACAGTAAACTGACTCTGGAGCGGATGGGTGAGAACATTTCTTTCTTCGTCGTCGATGTCGATCGGCTTGCTGCTCAAAAACCCGCGTTGCATCGGCAGGCAATGGAAGAAGTGGTTTCAATGTTCGATCGCGGCGAACTGGAGCCGCACGAAGTCACGGAGTTTCCAGTTTCCAAACTCCCTGAGGCACTCAAGTTCATGACGCGGGCGGCGCACTGCGGCAAGATCGTGCTCAACATGAAAGACGATCGCGTGCGGACCCTGCCGCCGCGAAACTGTACGTTCCGGTCGGATCGCACGTATTTGATCTCTGCTGGTGCCAGTGGTTTTGGACTGGAGGTTGCTCGGTGGATGGCCGATCGAGGCGCGCGGCATCTGGTCCTGATGAGCCGGAGTGGCCCAAAGACTGATGCAGATCGGGTTGTCATCGAAGCGATGATGGAACAGGGAGTCAGCGTCCTGCTCTCACAAACGGATGTCACGGACCTCAATGCTGTCAGACAACTTCTGGATCGTGTCAAAAGCAGTTTGCCTCCATTGGGTGGCGTGATTCACGGTGCCGCTGTAATGGACGACGCTTCGATTCCCGCGATGAATATGGAACGATTCGAGCGGGTGTTCAACCCAAAAGCACAAGGTGCATGGAACCTGCATGAAGCGACGCAGGCAGCCGGAGTCGATCTCGATTTTTTCATGTTGTTTTCTTCGATCTCGTCGGTGCTGGGCTTCGTAGGGCAGGTCAATTATGCAGCAGCCAATTACTTCCAGGACGCCCTGGCTCAGTATCGCCGACAACAGGGTCTGCCTGCGACATCCGTCAACCTCGGCGTTTTGGGGCAATATGCCGGGTTGTCCCGGAGCGTTAATGAGAGTCAGGACGTCATCGGCCTGTTGGAAAGTCAGGGCATGTACGTGATGCCACTGTCGAACATCCTGGCCAAACTGGAGACGGCCTTCGTTCAGCAGCCCGTCCAGCGGATGGCAGCGAGGCTAGACTGGCCATGGTTCCGCATGGCCTATCCACATCTGGCTCGAGATTCGAGATTCATCGAGGTGATGAGCGACGCGGCACTGGCCCGCTCCTTCCGCCCGAAGGGGACAGGGCTGCGAACTGAACTGGCGGAAATGGGACGCGACGAACGTGTTGAGAGGCTGCAGCAGGAATTGAGGGGAAAACTGGCACAGATGCTTGACGCTGCTCCGGAGAAAATCGATGTGTCTGCGTCCATTGACATCCTGGGGCTGGATTCCCTGATGCTGACGGAAGTACAGATTTGGATTGTGCGATTGTTGAATATTACATTGCCTCTGATCAAGCTGTTGAAAGGCCCCAGCATCACGACACTCGCTGGGGAACTGCTCGCTGATTTGGACGACAGCGAAGCGGGCACCGTCGGGGCCGAGGCTTCCGGACAGGATTCAAACTCGTTCACGCTGGCAGACGTGGAAGGCGTGCAGGTCCTCAACCCGTGGTTGATCCGGGGGGCCAGCAACCCCGATTCACCTTGCCGACTGATTTGTTTTCATTCGATGGGAGTCGGCGCATCGCTGTTTACCCGGTTCTTGCTCAACCCACCGGACGATTATGATATCCTGGCGGTACAGACACCGGGCCGGGAAAACCGAATGGCAGAGCCCGTTGCGGAACACTTTGACGAGTTGCTTGATCACATTGTGCCGCTGTTGCGACCGCTGTTTGATCGTCCTGTCGTGATCTGGGGGCACAGTTTCGGCGGTGTTGTCGCCTGGGAAGTTATCCGCCGTCTGCGTGATCAACATTATCTGGAGCCAAAACATTTCGTGCTGACCGGAACCGCAGCACCACATTTAATGCATCGTTGGCAGAATCGCGAAGTCCTTCTCAAGGCTCTTATAACGGACAACACCCCCGAATACCTGATGTCGTTATCGCGGTATGTGGATGATCCGGAATTCATCAAGGCAATTCTGCCTGGCATGCGACTCGATTTTCCTTTACTGAAGAACTACCGCTTTCTACCGGGTCCACCGCTGGATTGTCCGATCACAGCGTTCGCAGCTCGACAAGACGACATGGTATACACAGACGAGATCCGTGAGTGGACTCAACATACCGTGGCTGGATTCGAGCTGATCGACGTTGATGGCGACCATTGGTTCCTGGATCGCAACCGCGAACGAATCATCGAAACCTTCCAGGATATCGCTGCCAACCACCTTGGAAAAGAAGCCGAGTACCTCGCCCAGTCGGCGGCAACTGGGGTGGACGAGTAATTGGAAAGAATTCACCTCCCGGGACTTCGAATGGGAGCTTATCCCTGGGTCGCGCCGCCTGATTTCCGGCGGATCATTTCGGAAACACAGTGCCGTTGTCCAAAGCGAAATCAGCACCCAATGAATGCAGCGCTTGCGTGGCGGCGGTCAAGTCCTGCTGAGCTTCCGGCCAGCCGTACTGCTGTCCGACCTGGCCACGGGCGAGCAGAGTTTGTGCATGTTCAAAACGGGCTCCCTGGCGATCCGCGACGGCAAGGCTTTCGTCCAGGTATTCTCGAGCAGGACGAGCCTGCCCCTGGAGCGCCGCGATGAGACCGCATTCCCGCAGTGCATGCGGTAAGTCATTTTGAAAAGTGCGGGCGGTGCGCACCGCTCGACGCGCAATGTTCCTCGCGCGTTTCAGCAGGATGGCACGATTCCCTGATGATGAGTTCTGCGTTTTTTCGACTTGTCGGCGTAATGCCGATGCGAGCCATGGGCAAAGGGGAAAGGTTCCATGGTTTCTGATTCCCCGTCTTTCCGCAAGCTGGTGGCCTCTCTGGAACAAAACAGCAGCCTCTAATTCGCGATTCATCATGAAAAGTCGCACACCTTCAGCCAGCATTACCTGGGCCATCACCTGGACATCTACACGAGGGCGATCAAGTTCCGTTTGCAAGATCTCCGGAGGCACCTGACCACCTGAGGCGAGCATCCAAATGTCGAGCGACATTCCCATCGCCTGGACATCACCAATTTCGACGCCTGACTGATACATCCGCATCGCCTCGGCAGCAGCACCTGAGAGGTTGCCCTGCCGATAGAGACATCGCGCGACATGATACCGCGCGATGTTGACCTCCCAAAGGTCGCCTGCCCGCTCCAATAGAGTGACGGATTCACGGCATTTTTCAATGCCCTCCGTGTACCTTGAGGCGACGTAAAGGATCAATCCATGAAAAGAATTGGCTTGTCCCTGTCCCCAAGTGTCACCAAGTGACCTGTAGATGGTGAATGACTTTTCGGCATATGTGAGTCCCCGACTGAAGTAAGGGATCAGACTCATCACTGG
Organism: Candidatus Kuenenia sp.; assembly: GCA_043737515.1. Classification (GTDB taxonomy): domain Bacteria; phylum Planctomycetota; class Planctomycetia; order Planctomycetales; family Planctomycetaceae; genus SXXK01. The sequence continues at coordinate 11,444 of JAYTAK010000937.1, forward strand.
CGCATGGGTTGAATATGCTTGAGCCAACTCCACCGTGGCAGGATAGTGCTCTGCCAGATTCATGCCACGAAGATGAGTCCAGAGGCAAGATACTTTTCCTTTGCCAAACCAATAGCAATACGTCAGCCGGTTGTGCAGCCTGATTGTGAGCAACTGCATTTTGGCTCGTTCCAGTTCTCTGCGTGCCAGAAAGTGACGCGGAAACACCGTGTGCATAGCCTGCACGAGAGCTTCCCAGGCCAGTTTTACCAAGAATGTGACCGTCCAGGACGGCACGCGGTTGCCGAGCATTCGCAAGGCCCGTTCTGTCGCGCTGATAGCGGTTTTCATGTCGCCGCACTTGAAGGCGAGTTCTGCCAATTTGCCCTCGGTCTGTGCCTGCGCCATTGTATCGCTAGTCAAATGAAGGGCTGCTTTGAACTCGATGGATGCCTCGGGATAGTGACCCCGAAGCATCAGCACATCCCCCAGACTCTCGGCGACTCTGTAGCGCGTTGCATTGTCCTTGTGTTCGACGCCGCGCTCCGCGATCCGATACAGCTGCTCGGCAATTCCCAGGGCGTATTGCGATCGGGCCTGATCGGCCATGGCCAGAGCATAGGGGAATGCACGCTTGCTGTCTCCTGCGGCGTCGAAGTGATACGCCAGATCAAAGAATCGCTTGGATGCCTGGTTTCCCAGAGGGCCTGGTTTCCCACTTACAGCCGCCGTGCCAGGTGCGGAAGCGGGGGAGATGATTGGATCGAAAGCTCTTTCACCTTGCGCCGTGACCACAGATTCCAGGACGACTGCGATCCGGTGATGGAGATCTCTCAATGCTTCGGCAGGCAGGTGGCTCAGGATCGTCTCGCGGATTCGGTCGTGGTAGGTCTCGATCTCTTCCGCGTGGGCCGTGCCGCTGCTGCGGATCAGACGACCCGCACGCAGCACCGCCATCGCGCCATGTTCATCAAGGCTCAATTCGGCTGCCTGACGTGCTTCGGCGAGTCTCAGTGGCTGGCCCGACACGGCAATCACTTCCAGCAGGCGGCGTGGCTCCGCAGACAACGCCTGGATGCGTGTCCACAGTACGTCGTCGAGAACGATGGTCCCGGGATTCGGGCTGTGGATGACGTCCATGCGGGCACCCAGGCATTGCACCAGTTCATGCACGAAGAATGGATTGCCGCCCGATTCTCGCGCGATGGTCTCTGCCAGCGCCAAACTCGCGGAGTCGCGGCGGCCCAGCAGCGTCAAAGCCAACTCGCGGGCTTCGTCATGATCGAGCGGATCGACGGAGACCTGACGCTGATCAATCGCTGTCCCGAACTTTTCCATCGCCCGCTGCAGGATTGCCAGACAGGGGCTCGTGTCCGCGTCTTCGCTTCTGTAGCCCGCAAGCAGCAGGAGCACCGGCGCATCCGGCGGTCGCAAGATCTCCACCAGTTGCGTCACACCGTCGAGGTCGCCCCATTGCAGGTCATCAATGAACAGCACTAATGGCTTCCGGTCGCCGAGTCGAGCCAGCAGTTCGCGCAGCGCCTCGAATGCCCGGCGGCGCAGTTCATGCGCATCCGAGATCTCCACGGTTCTGCCGGGCGCTGCGGCGACTGCCGCGACACGCAGCAGGACGGGAAAGACCTGGGCAAGAACCTGAGCTTCTCTCGGCAGCACGGCCTGAACTTCGTGTGTCGGCAATCGGCGGAGATACCGGCTCAGAGCGTCAACCACACTGTCGAGTGCTTTGTACGGAACCGATTCGCGTTCATAGCATTTGCCCGCCAGCACCACCGCTTCACCGCGCTGCAGGAGATCATCCAGAAAATGCTGAGCCAGCATGCTCTTGCCGGCGCCCGATCGGCCCTGCAGACGAACGACAGCCGTCCGGCCCTTCCTCAAAGAGTGAAATGCGTCAGTCAGGCTGGCTAGATGCGATTCACGGCCGACAAACGATGCCCGCTGTGCTGTGACGAAAGTCCTGGTAGCCACCATATTGACGGACAGCGTCTCTGTAAGCCGCTGCAATACATGGGATCCGGTCGGACGTGCGTCGGGAGGTTTCCGCAACAGGGCCACACATAGATTGTTGAGATCTTCCGGAATTCCGGGCACGAGAGCGGATGGTGCCAATGGTTCCCGTTGCTGTTTATCGACGAGCACCTGAATCGGGGATCCAGTGAACGGAAGTTGGCCGGTTAGGGCTTCATACAGCATCACACCGACGCTGTACCAATCGCTGGCGACGGACTGAGCCTGACTCGCCGCCTGTTCCGGAGCCATGTAGGCGACTGTGCCCGTGACGTGCTGTTCCGTACTCTGATGCACGCCCTTCCAATCCAATTCAGCCGCCAAACCAAAATCCAGCAGTACGACGCGACCTTCGCGAGTCACCATCACGTTGGAGGGTTTAATATCGCGATGAAGTTTTCCGAGTGCATGCAGAGCTGAGATGCCTTGCGCCAGTTGCAGGAGTGTCGTTCGAAGGCGGTCATACTGGTGCGGCCCGAGCGGAGGGCAAAACGCATGAGGGTAGTGCGGGACGACAGCGTCATCGACATGCGGTTCCAATTGCGTGGCCTGACTGGAATCGTCACCCTGTTGAAATGGGGCACCGTCTCCCGAACGAACGTATGCAAGAAAGTGTTGTCCATCGATCAGCTCCATGGCAATGACGCATTGCTGCCCGGTCGCGATCAATTCATAAAGCCCTACCAGATTGGGGTGCGTCACCTCTGCCAAGGCACGGAATTCCTGTTTCAGGCGATACAGGGCCGACGGATCCATGCGGTGCAGCGTCTTCAGGGCGACCATTTCCTGTCGTTGGCGGTCATAGGCCTGATAGACGACCCCCATGCCGCCCTGCCCCAGTTCGCTCAGGATCTGGTAATTGCCAACCACAGGCAAGCCCAAAGCGTTCGCCTGGTTCGGCCCCGTCTGATTCGCCCCGCGCTCGTCCGGCGTGCTGTGCAGCGAGTGACTCGTCTGCAGCGCGGTCATCCGATCGAGAAGTTGCTCAGTCAAATCGGGACAATCCCGACACATCTCCTCGGGAGTAATCACCTGGCCCTGGACACGAAGTTGCTCCCAGCGAAGCAACAGGTCGGCCAGTCGAGGGTCAAGCAGCATGGGAATCGAAACCCAAAGTACTGGGGAAGCATCCGTCGTTTGACTAAAAAGTGGGGTAAGCTTCCAGCTTGCCATTTGCTCTTTGTTGTTCATCGCAAGCTGGAAGCTTGCGCCACGTCAGCACATCAAAGCATTCACGACGACACCAAAGTCACGAAAGTTTATACTCCACGCGGTCATGAGTGAGCGGCATGCGTCAGCTTGCCGGTACAAAAAAGCGATGTACCGGAGGGCTCACGCCACTCCGCTCGCCGGACTCATTTCTGGCCGCGCGGAGTATATCGAGGCATTTGCCTTAAAGTCAACGGCATGGGATTACGCGATCGAAACCATAGGAATCTGCGAATATGTTGCATAGAATGCGTTCTTGAGGCTTTTATGACTCGACATTCGTAAGGCACAAGAGCACGAGAAATTGGCCCATCAAGACCGCTGAGAGACTCAATGGCGTGGTGGTAATGAGCTGAATGGCGCTGGCGGTCTGTTGATTTAAGTTTGTAGTTCCGCCTTCAGGCGGTTTTTGGGTCGGAACTGTCAGCGAATTCCGGCTGAAGCCGGGACTACGAGCGAAATGGTCATTAAATCAACAGACCGCTAGCGGTCTGTTGATTTAATTTGACTGCTGCGTGGGGTAAGCTTCCAGCTTGCCATCGCGGAATGAAAACTCCATGCTTCTGGGAAAACTTGACAAGCTGGAAGCTTATCCCACCTTAGATCTTGGCGCGGGCTTCGCCCGCAACCCATTGAAAGTCGGCACGCAAAAACAGTTTTGTCATTCACCCAGGCACACATGCAGCAGAAAAATTGATAGCAGAAAAATGAATCGAGGAAGGTCATCAATTCCTGCACTGCATTTTTCTGCAATGAATTTTTCTGCCACACTTCACCTGCCTTCTGCACACAGATGCCTCAAAACCTTCGCGGCACAACAAGAATCTGACTGTTAGTAGTACAGACCGCTCGCGCCGTGCCGTTCACGGCGAAAAGGGCAAAGTCCACGCCATTGGAGAGACGTCGGGATGGCCATCGGCCCAAATAGTAGAAATGATTCTGCTGACGCCACCCAGGACAGTCGTGTGATTGGCGGTCGCTACCAGGTCCTTCGACTCCTGAAGCATGGCGGCGACAAAGAAACGCTGCTGGCAACGGATCAAACGACCGGAACATCGGTGGTGATCAAGACGGCACTTGAAGCCGCATTCTCTGCCTCATCACGGATGCGACTTGAGCATGAGGCCCACGTCCTGTCGCGAGTCAGAAACGGGGTGGCGGCACCTTTGCTCGCGTTCGGCTCCGAAACAGATCTAATCTACATCGTAATGCCCTTCATCCCGGGAATCACATTGCAGGAGAGACTTCGACACGGCGCGCTGCCAGTCGTGGATACGATCCAGGTGGGGCTGGCGATCCTGACATCGCTCAGTGCGGCGCATTCTCTCAACGTGCTGCATCGCGATGTCAGTCCGGCAAATGTGATGGTGTCTGAGGAGCGTCCACTGCTCGCGGTGACACTGATCGATTTCGGCCTGGCACGGAGTCCTCATTCGGACGCGAGTATTCGGGACCAGGGGGTCACTACCGCTCAGTATCTGTCTCCCGAGGCAGCGGGCCTGCTGGACCAGGAAGTCACCGCCTGTTCCGATTTGTACTCAACCGGAATCGTACTCTTTGAGTGCCTTGCTGGCCGACCTCCGTTTCAGGGAAGCAGCGTCGGCGAAATTTTACGCCAGCATATGACGGTGCAGCCGCCGGAATTGCGTGGCCGGGGGCTCACGGTACCACGCGTGCTGGATGAAGTCATCCAGCGGCTGCTGCGCAAAGATCCCCGTGATCGTTATCAAACGGCTGCAGCCGTGGTGGCCGATCTCAACGTGATTGCAGAGGCGTTGCAGAACGGTGAGTCCGAACCGGACCTCGTCGTCGGGCTGCATGATCGCCGCAATACGCTCACGGAGCCTGCGTTTGTAGGTCGAGGTCAGGAGTTGGCGGCGCTGGAAGTGCAACTGAAACGCACTCAGGAGGGACAGGGAGGCATGGTGCTGCTCGAGGCGGAATCTGGAGGCGGGAAGTCACGGCTGTTATCAGAGTTTGCACTGCGTGGGGCACAGCAGGGGGCCTGGATTTTACGCGGCCAGGGTTTGGATCAAGCGGCGCAACGTCCATTTCAACTGTTGACGGGAGTGGCTGCAGGCTTAATTGCTGCTGCCCGGCTGGAATCCGGCTTGCAGGAGAGTATCCAGACTGGATTGGGAGACCAACTGGATGCTGCATGTTCCGCCCTCCCGGAGTTGGCAGAGGTCTTCGGTTTCGACGTGACTCGAGAGCTGGGCCCCGAAACGTTTGCGGAAACACGCAGCGTGCAGGCGTTGGCGACCTTGCTGGATACGCTGGGGGGCACGGGCCGACCGGTGGTTGTGCTGCTGGATGACTGCCAATGGGCCGATCAATTGACGGTCAAGGTTCTTGCCAACTGGCAGCGTCGAGTCACAACCCCGGAGCGTCCGATGCTCGTAGTCGCGGCGTTCCGTTCGGAGGAGGTCGATGCGAGCCATCCGCTGCGTAAACTGGAGTCCGCAGATCACTTGTCGTTGCTATCGTTTCCAGCGGAAAATGTCCGGAAGCTCGTTGAATCCATGGCTGGGCCTTTGCCGGACGATGCTGTGCTTGTGATCGAACGTCTGGCTGAGGGCAGTCCGTTCATGGCGGCAGCCACGTTGCGCGGCCTCGTGGAATCGGGTGCCTTGGTTCCAATTCTGACCGGTTGGCGGGTTGAGCCTTTGGCGATGGCCGACGTACAGTCTTCTCGGCACGCCGCTGCATTCCTCTCCCGCCGAATTGAATTGCTGCCGGAAACAACGATCAAGCTGCTCTCGGTGGGGGCGGTATTGGGCAAGGAGTTTGACTTGTTCACTGCGTCGAAGTTGGCAGGCCAGACTTCGACGCAGGCCATTGCCGCATTGCACGAGGCGCAGCAGCGGCATATTGTCTGGGCTCGAGGGACGGATGACCGATGGGCATTTATTCACGACAAGCTTCGCCAGACCTTGCTCGATCGTATGCCGGCGAATGATCGCAGGAATTTGCATCTGCGCGCCGCCGTCGATCTCGAAGTTGTTTCATCGGACTGCATCTACGATCTGGCATATCACTTTGATGCCGCCGGAGAAAGTCAAAGGGCGTTGCCTTATGCGCTTGCGGGGGCCGAGCAGGCCCGGACCCGGCATGCGTTGGAGCTTGCCGAAGAGCAGTACCGCATAGCAGATCGCGGTGACCCGACTCACCCGACCGCGTGTTATCGGATTGCCGAAGGACTTGGCGATGTGCTCATGCTTCGGGGACGATATCCAGAAGCCTCGCGGAGGACGGCGCAGGCGCGTGAACTTGCGGTCGGAGACATTGCCAAGGCCAAAATCGAAGGCAAACTTGGCGAACTCGCGTTCAAACAAGGCGACATGAAGACTGCAATTGAGGCGATTGAACGCGCCCTCCAACTGCTCGGTCAGAAGGTCCCGCAATGGTCAATAACCTTTCTTGTATATTTGCTCCGCGAAGCACTTGTGCAAGTGCTGCACACGGCTTTCCCCAGATGGTTCCTGGCTCGCAAGCCGCTGCGCAGTATCGAGAAAGAATTGTTGACTGTAAGGCTCGATAATCGCCTGTCTTATGCGTATTGGTTTGGACGTGGAAAGATTCCCTGCCTCTGGGCTCACCTGCGCGGGATGAATCTCGCAGAGCAATATCCTCCTACCCTGGAGTTGGCGCAGGCTTATTCGATCCAAGCACCCGTGATGAGTCTGCTTGCGTGCTTTAACCGGGGCATCGCTTATTCGCAGAGATCCTATGCCATTTCGAAGTCTCTGGGGGACTTGTGGGGCCAAGGCCAGTCACTGCACTTTAATGGGCTGGTTTGTTTTGCGGCATCCCGCTTTGAGGAATGTATCGAGAAATGTCGAGAAGCAGTACGTTTGCTGGAGCGAACAGGGGACATCTGGGAGGTCAATATCGCGCGGACTCATATTGCTGCCAGTCTCTATCGGCTGGGTCACCTTGATGATGCCAGTGAGGAGGCGAAGCGAATTCACCAGTCTGGCCTCGAACTCGGCGATATCCAGGCTTCCGGGATTAGCCTTGATGTTTGGGTGCTGGCCTCCGGCGGAAAGGTCAGCCAGGAGACTTTGGAACTTGAACTGCAGCGAAAACGTGAAGACATTCAAGTGACTGCCCAAGTTATGTTGGCCTACGGCGTCCTGTTTTTCATGCAAAATCGACTGAAGAATGCCGCAGATGTTTTCATGCAGGCTCTCCAACTCGCAGAAAACAAGGGGGTGACCAACGCCTGGACATTTCCCCTTCGTTCGTGGCTTGCCAGCGCGTTGCGCCGCGAGGCGGAAACCACATCTGCATGGATTCCCGCTCAGCGAAGGGCTCTGGTGCATCGCGCAGGCAAGGCGGCTGCAAGGGCAGTAAAGACCGCTCGCACATTTCAAAATGATTTGCCGCATGCGTTGCGTGAAGCCGGACTTATTGCAGCGATGCAGGGGTCCGTCCGGCGGGCAAAGAAGCATCTGGATGAAAGTCTGGCTGTCGCGGAACGGCAGGGGGCGCGTTTTGAACATGCTCAGACGCTGTTGGCGCGCGGGCGTGTCGGCATGGAGGTTGGGTGGCCGGGGGCTGCGGACGATGTGGCGACGGCTCGGCAGGTCCTGCGGTCACTCGGTGCGGACTTTGCGCTGGACGAGGCACCAGTCCAGGAACCGGAACCGGCACCTGCGAAGACGGCGACGCTGTCTCTAGTCGATCGTTTCGACACGGTACTTGATGCCGGACGTCGCATCGCCTCCGCGCTGTCTCGCAAAACGATCTTCAACGAAGTTCGCGACGCAGCGGTGCGACTGCTGCGTGGCGAACGTTGTCTGTTGCTCCAGCTTCAGGGGGACGATGGTGCCGAGGACCTGACTGCGGCCTCCGGAGAGATCGGCACGGATTACAGCCGCAGCATGGCTGACCGCGCGTTGGCTGCGGGCAAGGTGATTGTGTTCAAGGAAGGTCAGGCTCAGGAGGAGGGAGCCCTGCTCGCCGGCGTCCGCTCGGCTTTGTGCGCGCCAGTCTTTGTGCGGGGGGAACCGGCTGGCTGTTTCTATGTCGATCATCACAATGTCAGCGGACTGTTCGGCGAGGACGAAGAACGCCTCGCCTCGTTTATCGCGACCATCGCCGGCGCGGCTCTCGAAAATGCGGAAGGCTTTGCGCGACTTGAGCAACTGAATGCGACGCTGGAACAGCGTGTGGCGGAACGCACGGCAGCGGCCGAGGCCCGTGCTCGGGAACTTGCTGTGTCCAACGCTGAACTGGAACGCACGGCGGCCGAACTGCGCCGCAGCGAAGACGAACTGCGTTCCGCGAAAGAAGTTGCCGAGAAAGCCAATCGAGCCAAGAGTGATTTCCTGGCGAACATGAGCCATGAAATCCGTACTCCGATGAATGGCGTGATGGGCATGGCAGAGTTGGCTCTGCAGACTTCGCTCACGGAACAACAGCGCGAGTATCTGAACATTGTGCTGCAGTCGGCCGACGCGCTGTTGCGGCTGCTGAATGACATTCTGGACTTCTCCAAAGTGGAGGCCGGAAAGCTGGAACTGGAGACGATCGATTTTCTCCTGCGCGACAGCCTGGGCGACGCCATGCACACCTTCGGTCTGATGGCCGCCGAAAAAGGTGTGGAATTGACCTACCTCATCCCGCCGGATGTGCCCGACACCCTGATCGGCGATCCGGGGCGACTGCGACAAATCATCATCAATCTCGTGGGAAATGCGTTCAAGTTTACCGAGCAGGGCGAGATCGTGATCGTCGTCACTGTCGACTCGCTCGCAGAATCGCACGTCGATCTGCACTTCGTGGTGAGTGACACGGGTATCGGGATTCCCGTCGAAAAACAAAAACAGATTTTTGATGCCTTTAGCCAGGCCGACACGTCCACCACCCGCCGTTACGGTGGCACCGGCCTCGGGCTGGCGATCTCGATGCAACTGGTCAAACTCATGAACGGGCAGCTCTGGGTCGAGAGCACGCCCGGCGAGGGGAGCGCGTTCCATTTTACTGTCAGATTTGGCATCGCCTCAGACGCGCCTGCCAGCTTCTGGCTGAGTCCGGAAGGACTGGCAGGCGTGCCTGTGCTCGTGGTCGATGACAATCGCACCAATCGCCGGATTCTCGAAGATCTGCTCACAAATTGGGGAATGAGCCCCAGCATGGCCGTCGGCGGGCCCGAAGCGCTGGTGCAACTGAAAGACGCCGCGAGCCGCAGTGAACCATTTCGCCTGGCATTGCTGGATGTCATGATGCCCGACATGGATGGCTTTATGCTCGCGACGCTGATTCGTCAGGAACCAGGCTTGGAAGGCTGTACGCTGATCATGTTGTCTTCTGCGGGCCAGACCGAGAACTCAAGTCGCTGCGAAGAACTGGGGATCGCACGATACCTGATCAAACCGGTCAAGCAGTCCGATTTGCGGGATACGATTCTGCGGGCGCTGAGCACCGAGGTTGTACCGTATCATCCGCTGCGACACATTCCGATGCAGGCGGCTGAATCCCGGAAATCGCTCCGTATCCTGCTCGCCGAGGATGGGTTGATCAACCAGCGCGTCGCCTTTGGTCTGCTTGAGAAACGCGGGCACAAGGTTGTCGTGGCGAACAACGGTCGCGAAGCCGTGGAGGCTGTCGAACGTGAGACGTTTGATCTGGTGCTGATGGACGTGCAGATGCCGGAAATGGACGGCATTGAGGCGACGGTGGCCATTCGCCAGCGAGAACAAACCACTGGCAACCACATCCGGATCATTGCCATGACGGCACATGCCCTGAAAGGTGATCGCGAGCGATGCCTTGAGTCCGGTATGGATGACTATTTGACGAAACCGATCCGTCCCAAAATCCTGTATGCGATGCTGGATGGCGTGACTCCGGCTGCGCACGCTGAAAACGCGACCGTCCCGACGGAAGCGATCATTGACTGGGACGCCGCGCTGGAACAGATGGGAGGAAGTGAAGGAACGTTGCGGGACATGATACCGCCGTTCATCGAGGAGACCGGCGAACTTCTGGCCGCGCTGCGCGACGCTATCGAGCAGAAGCACATGGCCGAGGTGGTGCTCTTAGCCCACACGATCAAGGGCACTGCGTTCTGCTTTGCGGCCGAGCCCACGGCGGCGGCCGCATTGCGTCTGGAAATGATGGGTCGGCACAAAAACCTGACCGATGCGGACGAAGCCTGTGCATCGCTCGAACACGAGGTCGAAAGACTCACGCAGGTTCTGATGGATTTTGCGAAGAACTAAACCAGATTCAGAATGAGCACCGGAGTATTCGCACGTAGGGTGGGACAAGCGGCTGACAAGCCGCGCCGGCCCACCGAGTCACAGACATGGTGTGCCGGCGCTGCCGCTTGTCACACCCTACAAATTCACAAACTGGCGGGCCGGGGTCTTGCGTTACTTCTCTGCGGGCGATGACGGTTCGATGGTCGGCGAGTTTTCAGGCGATCCTGGCACATTGATTTCCTCCAGAAGAGGTTTGTTGCGGTAGTAGACTTCCAGCGTCAGCGTGGCAAGGCAGGTGGTGAGCAGGCGACCGCCTGACAGACTGTAGTCGGCTCGATCACGCGGCGTCCAACTCCCCTTGCCGGGGCCGTCTGTTTCCTGTCGGGCAATCAGGTCATCTCGCATGCGACCGTTCCAGCGATCCCATTCTGACCCACCCCAGTTCTTGATGACTTGAGTTGCAAAATAGTTGGTGTAGAAGTTCTCCGTCGATGTGCTCTTGTCGATCAACGCGATACCGGCGCGCATGTCTCCGTCATCGCGACCCCAGCCGAGATACATCCGACTGAGCAGCGCCATGGAGGTGACGGACATGGCATACGTTTTCTTTTCGACTTCGTAACCGTACCGCCCTGCGCCATCGACCGCGACACTGTCCAGATAAAACGAAATGCCTTTCCACGTTGCGTCCGGAATTTTGATCCCGGCTTTTTCCGCCGCTTTGAGTGCCATCACCTGAATGGCTGTGGCGGACGTGGAACCACCCTGTTGAGGATTGTAGCGCCAGCCGCCTCCGCGCGGGTCCTGTGATTTGATCAGGAACGAGACAGCTCCTTCTGCCGCTTGTTTCAGTTTGCGATCTTTCGTCATGCCATACGCTTCACAAAGTGCCAGCGTCGCCGCGCCGTGAACGTAGTAGGCATAGTTCGGATCGGTATCGTCGTCTGCCTTATTCACGACGCCGCGCAGGTCGTATCCGGCGGGAGCGACCACGCCGATGCTGGTCAGGAACGCCAGTCCGGCCTGCACCTGCTTTTGGTACTGTCCCGCTTTATGAGTTTGTCCGGCAGCCAGAAACGGAAGCAACGCATAGGCCGTGCCGCCGATGGGATTGTTGACGGAGCCTTTGTGAGTGCAAGGTCCGACGTCTATGAAATCCCATGAGCCGTTGCCGCGCTGCCGAGCAGCCAGCCATTCAAGTGCGAAACCGACGGCGGATTCACTGGCTGCTGAACCGCCGAATTTTTCCAGCAGCACTTTGCGACCGGCTTCACTGCGATTGTCGACCGCTCCAGCATCGGTAGTCGGTGCAGGTGACGACGGGGCTGTGCCATCCGGAGTCTCCGGCAGCGAGGCATCGGCCATTTCAACTTCCGGCATGGGCTCAGGGATCGGTTCCGGTTCGGGGACGGGTTCCGGAACTGGTTCGGGCTCAGGTTCCGGTTCTTCAATCATCTCTTCCGTCGGCTGTTCCAGTTGTTCGCCGGTTTCCTCTGCCGGAGGTTCAATGGGAATCGATTCCTCAACAGGTTCGACCGAGCTGGAAATGCTGGCGATGATCGGCGGCGTCGGAACGTCCTCAAAGAATTCCATTTGCCTCAAGGCCAGGATGAACAGAGCCAGCCCGGTGAGCACAAGACTGATAGCGGCGGGCTTGCTGCTGCGTTTCAATTCCAGTGTGAGTTCTTCGGTCGTGGTGCGCAATTGTGGTTTGAGGTCTGATTTCTTCGCCTTCACACGGACCTTTTCTGCGGCCTCCAGCCCGACCTGCCGCGCGCGTTCAAGAACTGATCGCACTGAAACAGGACGTCGTTTTTTCCTGCGTGGTGCGAGCGTGGCAGCCGCAAGCGGTGATTTTTCTGTGGCCTGATCGGCGGGCGACATCGGCTCTGGACTGGTTTGCGTTTCCGCGTCTGCCGCTGCTTTCGTCGTCGATGGTTCGGCACCGATCGGCGCGGCCGTGAATCTGGCAGACGGAGAATAAAAGGCCGGTTCGTTCAGTGCCGGATTTGTAACTTCAGGAAATGGAGTTACTGAGTCTGTTGTCGCAATCGGCGGGCTCAAGGCCGAAGATGGTGAGTCTGCATCCGCCGTGGACAGCGCGGCGGCGATGGGTGCTGCCGGGATTCCGGTACCGGCTTCGCGTTCAAGTTGACCAGCGGATTGAAAGGCGAGCGATACATTTCCGGACAAGGCCTGTTCTGCCAGCGCGGAATATCGCTGCGACAATGACAGGTACTGTTGCGAAAGTGAGGCGTGATGCACGGACGCCGAAATGGCTTCCTGCACTCGTTTCCTGAGAAACTCGGCAAACTGTTCCGGGGTCTGTGGAGCGGGCTGGTTGTCGGAAGTTGCATGCATAATACGAACGGCGGCGAACGATGAGATACTCCATGATCACCTGAAGCGCCTCATGCGCTGCGAACAAGTCTCTTTAGTGTAACTATCGGTGAACCCCTGGACAAATCCAGGCGACGCTGAACTTTGTAGATTCAGACGGCTCATTGTCTGGCGACAGGTTCAATTATTGTTCATGATACCGTCAGTTGGGAGAATGGTCGTGACTGCCGTGGTTTGTGACGTGCTCAGAGGTTTGTGAGCAGAATGGCGGCTAGTGTTTTGTCAGAGCCAGGATACTCGTTGGGTGGCCGGGGCTGGACTGAGCGGAGCGAAGGAAGCCCCGAGGGTTTCGGGTTATCGCCCTCCAACCCCGGCCACCCGAAAACAAAGATTTATCAACACCGCATTCAACTATCCGACGATGGCAGAAGCCTATCGCGTGGCTGCATTGAATGGTTACAATCGCGTGAAATGAAACCAGGCTCCGCTTCCATATTCCTGCCCCGCATTTTCCTGCCATCGGAGGCATTGGCAGGAATATGCGGGGCAGGAATATGAAGAATGCGACGAGCGGGTGATTCCATGTACTAGCCACTCGTAACTGTTCCTGAAAACTTCTCGAGACCCCGGCGACTGGTGCCGAGACGATCACCGATGAAGATTTCCGTATGACGACGATTCAGCTTTCATCCGGTACTTTTCTGCAAATGCTGGCGCTGAGCGGTTTGCTGAGTGACGAGCAATTGAAGATCGTTCAAAAACGGTTTTCATCAACCGTCGGCAGCGCAGCCGCCGATGTGTCCACGCAGGAAATCATGATCTGGCTGTTGAAGCGAAAGCTGATCACGCCGTGGCATGCAGAGAAACTGATTCAGGGCCGGTTTCGCGGATTCTTCCTGGGAGACTATAAACTGCTCAACCGCGTTGCACGGGGAGGGATGAGCACCATCTATGCAGCCGAAGCCAAACAGTCCGGCGAAATTCACGCGCTGAAGGTTTTGCCGTTGTCGAAGACTGACAAATCGTCTTATCTGCTGCGCTTTCAACGCGAAGCCACCATTACCCAGCGCTTGAATCATCCCAATATCGTGCGCGTGTTCGGGATCTTTTCCGGAACTGACGGGCAGGCCGATGTTCATTTCATGGCCATGGAACTGCTGCAGGGCCGGGATCTGTTTGAAATCGTCAACGCTGACGGACCCATGCCCTGCCGGAAGGCGGTCGAGTTCATCCGGCAGGCGGCACTGGGGCTGGAATACGCGCACAAAGCAGGGCTCGTGCATCGCGATATCAAGCCGGGTAATCTCTTTCTATCGGACGATCAGACGGTTCGCATTCTGGATCTTGGATTGGCTCAGGATTTCGACAGCGCAGAAAACCTGACACGGGATTTCAACGAACGCGTGCTGGGTACCGCCGACTATCTGGCTCCGGAGCAGGCGGCCGACAGTCATACCGTGGACATTCGGGCGGACATTTACAGCCTGGGATGTTCGCTGTATTTTTTGCTGACAGGACAGCCACCCTTTACGGAAGGAACGCTGGTCCAGAGACTGATCGCGCATCAGACGAAAACGCCGCCGGCAGTTGCTGAGTTTCGGAGAGATGTGCCGGATGAACTCATCCAGATTCTCCTGAAAATGATGGCAAAGAATCGCAACGACCGCATCTCGACCGCTGGTGATGTGGTCGAGCGACTGAGCAGTTTCCTGAAGACAACGGCAAAGCGACCTGAATTGGATGCCGCTCCGATTGTCTTAAAGCGGGCCGCACGGGTGGAGAGCCCCGCAGCAGTGTCGGAACCAGACGGGGATGTTCCCGTCGGCTCGGGAATGCTGCTCGCTGGCGAAACCACAACCAACGCCGGCAGCGTTTCATCGCCGTCGAGTCGTAAATCTGCGGGAGCGAAGAATTCCGGGACAACGCCTGTCCAGAGTTTCCTGCCCGAGTTTGCGACGCTGCTGAAACGGATTGAATCCGAATGCGATGTCAAAGGTTCGTGCGGCAAGGATTCGCGATCTGCAAGACTGCTGGCGCTGGCCAGGGAGCTGCGGCAACAGGCAGAGGTGGTCGAATCCAAGCCGGACTTTTCTGCGATCGAGGCCATCTCACCTCTGACGTGGCCGGCGGAAGACACGGTATTAAACGATATTGCTGCTGTTGATTTTCGATTCGATGCGAAGGCTGTTGCGCCTGCGGTCGAAAAGGAAGTTGCCAGCAAATTGTTGATCGAAGAATTGCTCCATGCGGTGGAACTCGACGGCGTGCGTCTGACAAGCGATTCGAGTGTGCCGCTGCTGAAGACCAGCGAGTTGCCACTCAGAACAATCAAGGCCCGAACATCGAAGAGCACCAAAAAAGTGCCGGTTCTATACTGGGTGATCGCCGGGATCTGCGTGCTGGCCGCTGCGGCAATCTGGTATGCGTTGATGTGAGCGGCGCTGGCGGACATGACAAGCTGGAAGCTTATCCCACGTTAAAGCAAAAGCCCGCTGCCTCAAGCCCTGTGAATTCGCAGCGAGATTTCGATCTCACGGCGGACGGTTTCGTCGATTTCCACAATCAAACGTGTTCGCATGGCGGAGACAGCCCGCGGAGAATTCAGTTGCCCAAGTGCCGCGTTGCGCAGAAGCGCTGCTCTGCCCGGTCGAGACAACGGGGACTGCTCAAATCTCGCGGCAAATTCCTGCTCAGAAATTGTCAGCAGTTCGCAACAATCCACAGGCCACCAATCGAAGATCGACGAAAGGACTTGGATTATTATTCGATGACCATCAAACTTCGAACTGCGTCGGCGATTGGACCATTCAATCGCCGATTCACGGAACGGCTCGTAAGTCGTTCCGTCAGACGTTCGCCGATTTCCATTGATGAATGCCCTTCAATGCGAAGGCGTATGATTTCCTGATCGCTCGGGCTCAGACGGTTCAGCAGGTTTTCCAGAAGATCGGCGAAGATGAGAGCATCATCATACCGAAGTTGCCCTGAAAGCGCCGCCGCCATAGACCTCTCGATTAATGTTGTTCCGCTGAGACTGCGCGTCTCGAACGCGGTTTCGCAGCTTGTTCAACCCGATTGAGACCAGCGTTTTCCAGACGTCCGCATCTTCTGTGAATGCGAAAGGCTTGTCCTTGGCTCTTCTCAAAAGCGAGTCAAAAGCGGAAATCATGACGCTTTCCGGATCAATGCGTCGCAGGAACCGAGTCGCCAGATTGTTGCTCAGCACGGTCAGCAGCCTGTCAACAAAACGACGATACTGCTCTGTTGCCGCATCTTCCTCACCAGCGCGCCAGCGGTCGCAAAGTGCCCTTTCAGTCGCGTGCCTGAGCGATTCCGATGAGTCTGATGTTTCCGCAGAGTTTGTCATAGATTGCTTTCGCGGCCAAGCTATGCCATCATTCCGCAGGGAAAGTAGATAACTCTGGTGACAAGGTGCTGATGACTGCTTCGCCTGCCGGATCCAGACACAACCACTATGTGTCTTGAAGGGCGACTGCGATTATAGACCGTGGTCGGAAAGCCCTCAAATGCCCTGAAACTCTCAGTGTCTGGAAATCTCGGAAATGACGCCACGGGAACATGAAATCCTGGAAGAACTGGAACGGGACTGGAACTGCAAAGGTGATGTGGATGTCATCCGTTTTCTCAATGCAGCAGCGACGTCCGGTGGATCAGTTGCCGCAATTGCACTCAGTTCTGGAAGCCGTCCTGATTGACATCGAACGCCGCGCTTTGTCCCCGGAATCACTGCGGCAGGTCACTCTAGCCGAATATTTGGACCTCTTGCCAGTGCTTCGTAGAGATCTGAAGGCAGCAGAGCGGATCAGCGGATTTCTGGTGATGATGCAAGACACTTTCCTGCCGCAGTCTGCAGCAAGGGGGGCCGACGGAATGGCGAATCTTCTGAAAATCTGCACCCAGGCCAGCGAATTCTGCAATACGAGATTCTGAAAAAAATTGCCAGCGGAGGCATGGGGATCGTCTTCAAGGCGCGGGATACACGTTTGCAGCGACTGGTGGCGTTGAAGGTCATTCGTGACGGGTATGCCGCATCGATTGAGGAACGAGCCCGCTTCGAAGTGGAAGCTTCCGCAGCGGCTCAACTGGATCATGCCGGAATCGTACCTGTGTTTGAATTCCGCATGGACGGAGATCTGCCCTTTCTCACGATGGCACTGGTTGATGGTGAAAACCTGGCGACTTATGTGCCAAACACTCTTCCGAGTTCACGGCAGGCAGCCGAGCTGTGTCTGCAGATCGCTGAGGCCATGCACTACGCACATTCCAAAGGTGTGGTGCATCGCGATCTGAAGCCCACCAATATCCTGATCGACAGTGCGCGGCAGATCAGGATTACAGACTTCGGTCTCGCCAAGCAACTGGACGACGGGCGACAGTTAACAACCACTGGACAGATTCTGGGAACTCCGGCCTACATGTCGCCCGAACAAGCCAGCGGAGATAACCAAAACACCGGATCGCTCTCCGATGTCTATGCTATTGGCGCGGTATTGTATTACTGCCTGACAGAAGTCGCTCCGTTCCGAGCGGCGACGGCGGTCGCAACACTGAAGAAGGTGCTGGAATCCCCCGTGATTCCTCCACGCCGCATCAATCCTGATATCGATCAGGATGTTGAAACATTGTGTCTGAAGTGTCTGGAGAAATCGCCGGGCGACCGGATTCCTTCTGCAGCAAAACTGGCAACTGAACTGAAGAATTACCTGAATGGTCGGCCGATTGCGTATCGTCGCATGAACGTTTTGACCCGAACCGTCCGCTGGTGCCGTCGGAATGTGGCGCTGACTTCGCTGGCGGCTGCTGTGCTGATTGCATGCCTGGCAGTGTGGGCGGCAGCGGGATGGTTTCAGGAGTCCAGTCAGCAGAGGGCGGCCTTTGTTCTGCTGGACCAGCTGCGCACGGATTGGAGCGCCACGACCCTGACTGCACAGACTCGGGCAGACATCGCGCGGCGGATGCACTCATTACAACAGTTTGCACCGGAGCAACACGCCAGCGCGACGCAAGAACTTGCAGAACATCTGCAGCGCCGGATCACGACCGGGCTGCAGGTCGGTCGAATCAGTGACGGTGAACTGAATGATCTGGGCACGCACATCAGTTTCCTTTCGCAATGGGATGCCTCTGCCGCAGTGGCACTGACGGAAGCGGCGAACTCGCGGCGGCAGGACTGGCGCGTGGTTAAGGAATGGTCGGCAGCAACAGGCTCCTCAGACGGATGTTTTAAGGACGGAGCGCTCATCTTCCGTGACGGAACGTGTTTTTCGTCAGATCCGCAACGGCTCTACTATGACGATCCGCTGGCAGAATGGACATCTCCTCTGCTGCCCACAACCGTGACCTGCGATGATAACCTGTCGGTTGCGATTGAGTTCGGTTCACGCTGGAAGTTCGAGAACACGCTGGGAGCCGTGATTCAGCAGGGCACCATTCCGGATTACGACTTTCTGGTGCGGACGTCGAGTGTCGGGACGGAGAAAAAGATGCTGGTGATCCTTGACGCGGCGCAACATCAGGAAGCCTGCGTGGTCGATATCCGAAGAAAGGGACAATTACTGCAGCGAATGCTGATTTCGGCTGCGGATCTGCCAGACGACCATTTGCTGTTGAACATCCGACGTGAAGCGGGCATCCTGAGCTTTCAGGTTGAGAATCTGACTCCGCTGATTTTTGTGGATTCACTTCCGATAAATACGAATTCGTCAAATCTGTCGCTGCGGTGTTCCGGAGGCGTACCGGTGATGTCTCTAACGGTTCTGAAGAAACCGCTGACGGCATACAGTGTGCTGGAAAAAGCGGATATCGCTTTCCAGAACCAGCAGTTTGCCGAGGCCATCGAACTTTATCAGGAGACTGCTGCCGGCTCAGAGTCGCCAGCCGTCCAAACGGAGGCGGCATTCAAAAGCGGGCAGTGTCTGGTGGCACTGAATCGTCGTTCAGATGCCCTTGAAAGCCTGCGGAAGATCTCGACGGGCGACAGCAGCGACTGGTCCGTCCTGGCTGGATTTCATCTGTGGGAGATGTTGCTGAAGAACGGCTCGCGAGATGAGGCGGATAGTCTGGCAATTTATCTGGCGGGTCGTTACGTCCGTGGAGATCTGGCGGGACACATTCCCTATCACGTGTGGAGAACGATCAGTGAGTCCTATCTGCATCAAAGTCAGAATCTGGCAGGGATTCTAAAACCACAGCCACGACTTGTGGAAACACTCGAAGCCCTGGTCGAACTGGGGCATCATATTTCCGTGAACGGACCGGCCGAAGCCGACCTGCTGTTGGAACTCGCGGTCGCGTACCGACAGTTCGACCGCTACGAAGAAGCTCTGGCTGTCCTGGAGCGGGTGGCACCGTCGGGCCTTGACCATGGCAACTGGGTCAACCGCCACATTTTTGAAAACCGCTGTTTGAGGATAATGAACCGCAACGAGGAAGCGCTGCAGCGACTGGACAGGGCGCTGCAGCAACTGCCGTTCGGACTGACCGACACCAGCGTCATGCTTGTCTCCAGGGCATGTTCGCTGATTGCGCTGAGTCGCGAAGACGAGGCGAGGCAGATAGCGGAAGAGGCGTATTCCGTGGCCGAATCACACAAGGCACTGCATCCAATGTGTGATGCCGCAATCCTGCTCGGTTTCCTGGCTCAGCATGCTCAGGACGAACCAGCGGCTCGATCGTGGTGGACGCTGGGTTGGAAAGCCGGACGTGAGTTGCTGGATCGCGGCGAACCCTTGGGTTCGCGAGCACTGGTGAACGGTTTCATCATGGGATCTCTGTTGAACGACTTCACAGACGAGGACATGCGAAAGATCATCCAGCATCCTCAAGTGTCGAGGAATCCGTTACTGCGAGTCGCGGGAAGTGCTGTTCCTGTGGAGCCTCTGGCTGAGTCGTTCTGCAGCGCGTGGCAATCCAGCGATGGTCTGGAACTCGCGGCGTCAATTGCATTCGACAGGCTGTCGATTCAGGACCGGATTCGCCGTCCCGCAATTCACTGCGCAGCTTACGCACTGGGGCATGGCGTAAATGGCGGCGAGCCTGACCCTGACAGCATTCGATTATTGAAACAGCTCTGCGAATCTGGACAACTACCTCAAGGGAGAAGCCATTGGTGTCGGTCATGTACTGCAGTTCGGTCTCGCCTGGAGCGGAAGCACAAACGCCATTGGGCTGACCGGACTTCTGGAATCGCTGAACGCGGCTCAACGACCGTTGTTCCTTACGGTGCTCGCGCAGCGTTTCGCCATGCTGAACAAGCTAAGCGATGCAAGACAGTGTTTCGAAATGGCGTTGCAAAGCGGCGATCCCTCGGTTACGGAATATGTCAGAAGCAATCTGGAAATGATTGACAGAAAAGACAGCCTGGTCACTGTCGAAAATCATACGCGATTCGCCGTCAAACTCAAGTTGCGACCCGAAGACACCGTTGCTGGTCAGGAAGAAGTCATCTCGCCGGCGACGACCGTCGAGCCGTTGCGATTATTGCGACTTCCAGCAGGAACATACTCCGTCCTGGTGGAATCGGATTCAGGACCAGTGCAGGTTTCCCATGCGACACTGACCTTGTTTCCCTCAGCACGACGGCTGCTGAAGATCGTCTCGCAGTGAAGATCGCCGAGACGGCAGGTCACACTTTTCGACAGATGACTTTCTGCAACAACGGATTTCGGC
Organism: Candidatus Kuenenia sp.; assembly: GCA_043737515.1. Taxonomy (GTDB): domain Bacteria; phylum Planctomycetota; class Planctomycetia; order Planctomycetales; family Planctomycetaceae; genus SXXK01. Next base: position 31,900 of record JAYTAK010000937.1, read on the forward strand.
ACTTTGGAGGAAGTTGGGTCGATCCCGCATATCAAGACTTCGAATTGCCTCGGCGAGCGCTGGCGACGTCGATTCCGAAAATACGGTCTGGCGTTTTGCTCAAATCCTGAAAACTGTGAAAATCTGAGAAACTTGATGTCCTGGCGAAGCAGGTGTTCGTGATCCAATTGCAGACGAGGCTTCGATGTCTGAAGCCTTGCTTTCTGCAAGGAGTCGTAAGCACCATGGCTAAGTACATTCCCGCATTTGTGCGTTCGGTTCTCAATCTGGCCGGCCCTGTCAAGGCAAGCCGTCGAAAGACAAAGGGATCACGGTCGATGAATCCCGCAGAGGTGCGTGAGCTGCGTGAGGTCCTTTCGGCAGGGGCGTACGTTGGTGTATTCGATGGCACGCACCTCCGATTTGATGAGAACACACCCGCCGTCCAGATCGGTCAGCCCGGCGATCAGGTCGTGATGGGGGATTGGAACAATGACGGGAGAGAAACGCCCGGAATCTTCCGCAGCGGAAATTGGATTCTCGACATCACCGGGAACGGAATTGACGAGTCAGATAAGCGAATCTCATTTGGCTGGGCAACGGACAAGCCGGTCGCAGGCGATTGGGACGGCAACGGATACGTAAGCGTACATCAGAACCATAATTGACACGCCGTTTATCGTAGTGGGTTTCCAGTTTCTGAATCAAGACATGGAGACCTGACGAATGGCTCGTACGAAGAGTGCTGAGGTGTGGGC
>JAYTAK010000938.1:0-3109 GCA_043737515.1 Candidatus Kuenenia sp.
CCACCACCGATGGGCAATCCCGCTGGACGGCCAAAGGACCGCTCGGCCTCAAAGTAAGACGTTGACGTTGCCACCGGAAGACCGGTGAGACGGCGAAAACCAGGCAGGCGAATACGATCGTCGCAGCGTAAATGAGATTTCTTTGAGCCGTGTTGATGCTGGATGCTGACGGCGGTGTCAGTGTACCGGAGGGCTGACGCCCACCGCTCGCCAGGAATGTCCAGGTGAGTCGGACGCAGATCGTCCACGCCAGCAGGATCCCGGGTACATGGATGTAGTCGAACAGTTGCTGCAGGAAAAATGCCTGCGCGATCCAGCCCAGATAGAGCGCCGCCAGCAGGTTGCTGACAACATCATCATCGCCCTTCGTGCTGCTCACATCTGCAGACGTTCGCCGCATCCAGAGCGTCCTGATGCTGACCGCCATCGCGACGAAGTGCAACAGAATCCACGGCTGAAATCGAACTGCGTGAGCCACCAGACGATCCCACGTCCAGCGCGAGCGACCGGCCTGAAAATAGTCGCCGTTCCAGTTTGAAACCATGTCCATAAAATGCGGCCAGCAGCCGTTTTGCATCATCCAGCCGATGCCGACGACGCCCGTTAGTACTCCACCACACAGAACCGCCAGCGTTTGAAGACTCCACGCCCGAAAAGTTGGCGTAAAACGCAGCGATGTAACGAGCACCGCCAATGCTGGGATCGCGACGAACGGCTTCAACCAGAAGCCGATGGCCCAGAGGATTCCCTCCAGCATCGCGAATGCAAACTGACTCGCCGATGTTCCCGCAAGGGCACTGCGCGCATCTTTCATCGTTCGCAGCACGCTGATGCGAATCAGCAACGCCAACAGACACGGCAGCAGCATCCATGTGTCGCGCTGACAGTGACACCATTCCGATGTGCCAAGGTAAAACAGCATCACACCCAGCAGCGTTGCCGCCTGGATTGTTTGCCTCTGTCGCTGACTTATCGCTGCGGATGCCGCCAGTCGGCCGAGCAGCAGGCCGATCGACAGCGCAACGAACAGATCAAACACGCGAAGAGCCGGTGAGGTCCAGCCGATGATACTTCGAACGATGGCATGAACCCAGACAATACCCGGCAGGTTTGGTTCGAGTACGTCACGATACAGCACCCCGCCGCTCAACAGGCACCGCGCCTGGATATCGTACAGCACCGTATCCGGCGTCAGCGTTTGCTGCACGAAGATTGGAAGCTGGCTGACCAGCAGGAGCAGTAAGATGCTCCAAACGAAGATACAATATCGGTTCATGCGTTGCTGTCGATCGAGTGTGATGGGAGGAATTCAACGGGCGGTAAGCGCTGCGGTTGTTTCCATAATTCGGACGTGTAGGCATAACCACGTTCAATTCGGGGAATCTCAGTCGGCGGAGCGACTGAGCTACGCAGGCGATGTCGCTCCGCCGACTTGCATTCCTGTCAACGGACGCTCGAAAACAGACGGAGAACCGGTTACCATCAACTCTCATTGTCGGCGATCCCGCTGAAATAATCCAACGCTGCCAAGTTGCAGCTCATACTGAATCCTGTGGTACTATACTTCGCGCGGTCAAGAGAGAGAAAATTGGCGAGCGGCATGCGTCAGCTTGCCGGTACAAGAACGAGGTACCGGAGGGCTCACGCCGCTCCGCTCGCCGGACTCATTTTCGGCCTCGCAGAGTATACCGTCGCCAGTCTGTTTCAAACTAATCATTGACGGAAAACGAATCGATGAAAATCGCATGGACTTTAACTCTGTGTATCGCCTCCGTCTGCAGTGCAGCCCACGCCGCCACGGCAGAATTGAGGGCCGGAGCGGCGATCGTGGACATCACGCCGCTCAAGTATCCGGTGCTCGTCAACGGCGGTATGACCAGCCGCTCTGCTGATAAGGCGGTGGCACCGCTCTACGCCCGAGCGATCGTGCTGGACAATGGAACCGAGCGAGTCGCGATCGTTGTGGTCGATAGTTGTATGATCGGTCGCGTCACTTTGGACGACGCCAAACACCTCGCCGCACAACGCACGAAGATTCGCCCGGACCGGATGCTGATCTCTGCCACACATACGCACACGGCCCCCTCGTCCATGGCCTGTCTGGGCACTGAACTGGACGAGAACTATGTCGTCTTTCTCCGCGAACGACTTGCGGAAGCCATCGCGCTGGCAGAATCTCATCTGGAGCCTGCAGAAGTCGGCTGGGCCGTTCGCAATGCCGCCGACTACACCGCGCTGCGTCGCTGGATTATTCGCCCGGATCGCATCGCGGTCGATCCTTTCGGCAACCCGACCCTGCGCGCCAACATGCACGCAGGCGCGAATCTCGACAACGTGACCGGCGAATCCGGCCCGGAAGATCCTGACCTGTCGATGATCGCATTCAAGTCGCCGGAAGGCCGACCGATTGCCGTGCTGTCGAATTTTTCAATGCACTATTTTTCGGGCCCTGAAGCGCTGCATCCGGATTACTTTGGACTCTTCTGCAACGGCTTTCAGGAACAGGTTTCAGTTGCTGCAAAGGACGACGCACATCCCTTCGTCGCCATCATGTCGCATGGCTGCAGCGGCGATATCTGGCGACGCGACTACAACCTGCCTGCCGACGCACCGCTGCAAAGCCCGACGGTTACGGAATACACAGATGGCCTGCTGAAGATTGCGTTGGAGGCGTATCGATCGATCACCTGGTCCGCGACGTCCGAACTCAAAATGGCGGAGCGTCGCCTGCCGCTTCACTATCGTGTTCCCAACAAACAGTTGCTGGAATGGGCTGAACGCATTGTGGCGGCGCTCGAAGACAAACCTCCGTCCACCACGGAAGAAGTCTACGCCCGCGAACAGGTGATTCTCCACAAGCTGCAATCCACGGAAGTCGTCCTGCAGGCGCTGCGGATCGGCGAGATTGCCATCGCGACAACTCCCAATGAGACATATGCACTCACGGGACTGAAACTGAAGCTACAGTCCCCGTTGCCCCACACGATGGTGATCGAACTGGCCAACGGCGGTGACGGCTACATTCCTCCACCGGAACAACATCTGCTCGGCGGGTACAACACCTGGGCCGCACGGTCAGCCGGACTGGAAGTGCTGGCGGAACCTAAAA
>JAYTAK010000939.1:0-7096 GCA_043737515.1 Candidatus Kuenenia sp.
GTGACTGTCGATGATCGCGGAGCGACGACTCATGCTCCAGGCGACAACGGCCTGCATCGATACCTCACCCTGACTCATGACCAACAGATTCGCGTCACAGAGGCGCTTGTGCAGTTGTCGAGCGAAGCACCGCACGGCGTGCCGTCGCAAAAATGAAGGACGGCGTCATGTCGGAACAACGTCGGCCCCGGATCGTGGTCGTCGGTTCGCTCAATCTGGACCTTGTCTATCACGTTGCGCGCCTGCCACAACCCGGCGAGACACTGACCGGAACTTCGTTTCAGCAGGTCCACGGCGGCAAGGGGGCCAATCAGGCCGTTGCGGCAGCCCGGCTCAACGCGGAAGTCAGCATGATCGGCCGCATCGGCGACGATGCTTTTGGCGCTGCGTTGATCGCCGGATTGCGAAGTGCAGCAGTGGATGTCTCTCATGTGAAAACATCCATCGGTACGTCAAGCGGCCTTGCCGTGATCGGCGTGGAAGACAGCGGGCAAAACTGCATCACTGTGATTCCTGGCGCGAATGGCCTTGTGACCTCGGCAGATATCATGGAGGCTGAATCCGTCATTTCTGCCGCCGACGTGCTGCTGCTGCAACTGGAGATTCCTGTGGACGCGGTCGTCACCGCCATCGGGATTGCTCGTCTACACAATGTCTTGACCATTCTCGACCCGGCCCCGGCGCTGGAGGATTTTCCTGGCGAATTGTTGCGTGTCGATGTGATCTGCCCCAATGAAAGCGAAGCGTCACTGATCACTGGTCTGCCCGTGACGAATGTCGCAGAAGCTATGGTCGCGTGCGGAAACCTGCAGTCTTCCGGAGCACGAATCGCCATCATCACACTGGGATCGCAAGGGTGTGTCGTATGCACCGAATCAGGCATTGCGCAGCACGTTCCGTCGTTTCCAGTAACTGCCGTTGACACCACCGCTGCCGGTGATGCGTTCGCGGGAGCTTTGGGATTCTGTCTGGCTCAAGGTCAGTCCGTACTCGCAGCCGTTCGCTTTGCGTCCGCTGCCGGAGCCCTTGCTTCCACCCGCCACGGTGCTCAACCGGCGATGCCACGGCTTGATGAAGTGAAAGAATTGGAGCAATCGCAGCAGATTCACCCGTGATGATGTTCGTGGAAATCTGCGTTCCCCGCACTCCAAAAACGCGGCCCGTTCGGCCGCGGCGAGGAGCAGGTCGGTAGCTTGGACATTCATGTCCGAGCCATCGCGGGAAAAGCGTGGTTACCGCAGGGCTTGTAAGTCGCAAAAAAAAGTTCTGGCTTCGACACGGATTCATGGTACGACGGACAGGAATGTCCATCCTAGGGGATCGCATTGTACCGGTGGGCTGACGCCACACCGCTCGCCGTCGATGACTCACCGCCGCGATAAAACTCAAGCCGTGGCGGGATAGAACCGCAGACCAATCACACTCGTAAGTCTTCCACTCCGCGCGTGAGATCCGCACCATACATTTTTCGCACGGGTTCCACACAGTCACGAATGAACTGATCGACCTGTGCCGGAGCGCGGCCGATGTAGCGGCTGGCGTCGAGAGTTCCTGCCAGATCCACGGCGGCAAAGTGCGGATCGTGCTGTAGCCGGGTGATCAGATCGTTGTCGGACCCTTGCTGTTTCACCTGATCCGCCGCTGCCTGGCTGTGGACCCGAATCTGTTCGTGCAGTTCCTGACGGTCGCCGCCCGCCTGCACGCCGGCCATTAAGATCTCTTCGGTCGCCATGAACGGCAGTTCTGCGGCCAGGTTTTTTTCGATCACCTTCGGATACACGACCAGGCCGTCCGAAATATTGCGGTACAGAATCAGACAGGCATCAATCGCCAGAAACGACTGCGGCATTCCCAGTCGTCGAATCGCACTGTCGTCGAGCGTACGTTCCATCCACTGATTTGCCATCGTCGCATCGGCCCCGGCCTGGAGACTGATGGCAAATCGTGCCAGCGAACACATGCGTTCGCTCCGCATCGGGTTGCGTTTGTAGGCCATCGCCGATGAACCAATCTGCTTGCTTCCAAACGGTTCTTCCACTTCCTTGCGATGCTGCAGAATGCGAATGTCGGCTCCGGCTTTGTGACACGTCTGCCCGACGCCATTCAATGTGGCCATAATCTGACTGTCGATCTTGCGCGAATACGTCTGGCCCGTGACGGGATGTTTCAGACTGAAACCCATCGCTTCCGTCACCATGCGATCGAGTTGTTCCACTTTATCGTGATCACCGTTGAACAGCGTCAGAAAAGTCGCCTGAGTCCCCGTGGTTCCCTTGACGCCTCGAAACCGCAGCGTCGCCAGCCGGTGTTCAATTTCTTCCAGATCGAGCAAGAGATCCCAGCACCAGAGCGTCGCACGTTTGCCGACAGTTGTCGGTTGAGCGGGCTGAAGGTGCGTAAACCCCAGGCATGGCAGGTCGCGATACTTCGCGGCAAAGGTCGCCAATTGGTCGATGACCTGAATCAGGCGGCGACGGATCAGAATCAGACTTTCCTTGATCTGAATCAGTTCTGAGTTGTCGGTGACGAAACAACTGGTGGCTCCCAGATGCACGATCGGTCGAGCATTCGGACACTGATCGCCCCATGCGTGAACGTGCGCCATGACGTCGTGTCGGAGTTCTCGTTCGTAACGGTCGGCTGCGTCAAAATCGATGTTGTCGATGTTGGCCCGCATTTCGGCAAGCTGTGCATCCGTGATCCTGAGGCCGAGCTTCTGCTGACATTCGGCCAGCGCGATCCATAAATGACGCCAGGTCGAGTGCTTCTTCTGTGCCGACCAGATGGTGGCCATTTCGCGGGATGCGTACCGCGTGATGAGCGGGTTTTCATAAATGTCGTGGGACACGGTGCGGGCTTTCGATTGCATCAGTAACGTGGTTCGGCGAGCGGTGGGCGTTAGCCCTCCGGTACAACGGCATTGTGGCGATCACACCCAAAATGCCCAGTTGTCGTTGCAATTTACCAAAACTCAACGCGGAATTCACCGACGTCAGTTGCGTGAGAAGACGCAGTTGGGCCTGTCGCACAATCGGGATCTCAGCGGACATCGGGATTCAGCTACGTTGAATTGGATCGCAGGTCGAATAAACTGCCTAGTGCTCGTCAGTCGTGCCTTGATGGATCGGGTGGCCGGGGCTGGACTGAGCGAAGCGAAGGAAGCCCCGGGGTTTCGGGCTGGTGCCCTCCAACCCCGGCCACCCATCAATCCATTGCTGACAGAGTTCTAGAGAAATTGGTGTGTTGCGCTGCGCTTCACACACCCTACCAGAGGCCGGACGAAAAACGACGGACATGAATGTCCATCCTACGATTTCAATTGACGAAAACACATTATGCCTCGTTATGACGCCAAACGCATTGAAGCTCACTGGCAGCAGTATTGGGAGACCAACCAGACGTTTCGCACGGAGGACACTGTTCCGACCGGCGACGCGGCAAAAAAGCCCAAACTGTATGTGCTCGACATGTTTCCGTATCCGTCAGGCAGCGGTCTGCACGTCGGGCATCCCGAAGGCTACACGGCGACGGATATTGTCTGCCGTTACGCTCGAATGAAGGGGGAAAATGTTCTGCATCCGATGGGCTGGGATGCCTTTGGACTTCCGGCCGAGGAACATGCCGTCAAAACCGGCACGCATCCTCGTGAGACGACGGAACAGAACATCGCCACTTTCAAGCGCCAGTTGAAGATGCTCGGGTTCAGCTACGACTGGACTCGCGAACTGGCCACGACCGATCCCGATTATTATCGGTGGACGCAGTGGATCTTCCTGCAAATCTTTGACACCTGGTACGATCCGGATCACGTCTGGACCGGCCCGGATGGAGTTGAGCGAAAAGGCAAGGGTCGACCGATTTCGGAACTGCCGATTCCAGTTGAGATTCAGGCGACCTGTGATTCGTCCGAAAACCGAAAACCGAAAACTGAAAACTTCGCTGCTGTCCGCCGCTACCAGGACAAACATCGTCTGGCCTACGTCTCCGAAGCTCCCGTCAACTGGTGCCCAGCCCTCGGCACCGTGCTGGCCAATGAAGAAATCATTGATGGCAAAAGCGAACGCGGTGGCCATCCGGTTGTGCGTATGCCGCTCAAACAATGGATGCTGCGGATTACAGCGTACGCAGATCGCTTGGCCAGCGAACTGGATGAACTCGACTGGTCCGATTCGATCAAGTTCATGCAGCGAAACTGGATCGGAAGAAGTACCGGTGCGGAAGTGGACTTTCTCGTTGATACTTCCTCGGCGAGCGGTGGGCGTCAGCCCTCCGGTACAACAACAGCATTCGAAACATGGAAGGCGTCTCGCCAATCCACCGGTTTCCCTCGCGACCCCGAATCCGACGTCATCCGCGTTTACACAACTCGCCCGGATACGCTGTTTGGTGTGACATACATGGTTCTCGCGCCCGAGCATCCGCTGGTGGCGAAAATCACAACGGTAAATCAGCGACCGGAGGTCGATGAATATATTCGCAAGTCCTCGCTCAAGAGTGATCTCGACCGCACCGACCTCGCCAAAGAGAAAACCGGTGTCTTCACCGGCGGCTACGCCATCAATCCCGTGAACGGCGAACGAGTCCCTGTCTGGATCGCAGATTATGTGCTGATCAGCTACGGCACCGGAGCCATCATGGCAGTGCCTGGACATGATGAACGTGACTACGAATTCGCAAAAGCGTTCGGCATTGCGATCACGCAGGTCGTGGCACCAGCTCCGGGCAGTGGCCACATTGCAGATCTGGAAAATTCTGCGTTCACGGAGACCGGCATTTCGATCAACTCCGGCAGGTACGATGGTCTAACAACTGCAGATTTCAAATCTCAAATCTCAAATCATTTATCACAGGCAGGTCTCGGCAAAGAAGCAGTCAACTATCGCCTGCGAGACTGGCTGTTCAGCCGTCAACGGTACTGGGGAGAGCCGTTTCCGATCTGGCACGAACTGGATGCCGACGGCAATCCGACGGGGCTCATGCGAGCCGATTCGGTGGAATCGCTTCCGGTGCTGCATCCGCATATGGACGACTTCAAGCCGACCGGTACGCCGGAACCAATGCTCGCGAAAGCCACATCCGAATGGTTGTTCAAAACCGATACCGACGGCGTGAAGCTCAAACGCGAAACCAACAGCATGCCGCAATGGGCCGGTAGTTGCTGGTACTACCTGCGTTTCTGCGACAACAAGAACTCAGACAAGTTCATTGACCCCGCGAAAGAAAAATACTGGCTGCCAGTAGACCTCTACATCGGCGGTGCGGAACATGCCGTGCTGCATTTGCTGTACTCCCGCTTCTGGCACAAAGTGTTGTTCGATCGAGGCCATGTGAGCCGACCCGAACCGTTTCAGAAGCTGGTGAATCAGGGGATGATTCTGGGGGACACCGATTACAGCGTGAGCCCTGAAGTCTTTGATCGCCAGCGCGCTGTGTTCGAAGGCATGGGATTGATTCCGTTGGTCCTGAAGACTGACGATGCTGAGATTGTTGCATTGCGAAATCCGTCGGACGATCCCGACGCCTATCGCCCGCTCACTGAAGATCAGGTGACCAAAGAGAAAGGAAAGGCGCATCTCAAGGGCACTGAGATCGAATTGACGGGGCGCACCGACAAGATGTCGAAGAGCCGGAAAAATGTCGTCAATCCCGATCACGTTGTCAAAGACTACGGAGCGGACGCACTGCGCCTCTACGAGATGTTCATGGGACCCCTGGAACAGGTGAAGCCGTGGCAGATGAATGGCGTCGAAGGTGTTTATCGATTCCTTGGTCGCGTCTGGCGACTGATGATTGATGACCGCGCTGAATCCGTGATTCTGTCACCCGTCGTCGTAGATACTAGTCCTCCGGTGGATCAGTTGCGAATCCTGCACAAGACGATCAAGGCCGTGACCGACGACATCGATCGCCTGGCGTTCAATACCGCGATCAGCCGCATGATGGAATTCACCAACTTCATGTCCGGCCAGGAGACACGGAGCAAATCGGTTCTTGAACAATTCATTCTGCTGCTCAGTCCGTTCGCGCCTCACATTGCTGAAGAGTTATGGAGCGCGCTCGGACACGCCAGCACGCTGGCTTATGAAACATGGCCGTCCTACGACCCGGCTTTGCTGGTTGAAGATACCGTGGAGGTGCCTGTGCAGATCAATGGCAAGGTGCGGGCGAAAATCATTGTGCCTGCGAATTCGGATGCTGCGGCACTGGAAGCCGCCGCACGAGCGGATGAAACGGTTCAGAAAAACCTGGATGGCAAGACCGTGCTCAAAGTCGTGGCCGTGCCGGGGCGGTTGCTGAACTTTGTGGTGAAGTAGTTGTTTACGTACGTTGGACATTCTTGTCCGACATGCTGTCAACAGGCTTTCGTGCTGTGATGCAAGGTGGCGCTGTCAACGTTGCATGGCGGAACGTTTCGATGTCACTGCACCGGTGGGCTGACGCCGCATCGCTCGCCGGTGCTATGCGGGCCAGATCTGGCTGCCGCCATCGACGCGCAGGACCTGACCGGTCACGAAGGCGCCGAGTGGTCCGGCGAAGAACTCGACGACTCGGGTGACTTCATCGACCATGCCGACGCGATCAAGCGTTCCGTCCGTCACCAGCCGTGCGTCATCGACTTTGCGAGTTCCCAAAAAGCGGCCGGTGCGAGTATCGCCGGGTGCCAGAGTGTTGACGTTGATGTTGTGCGACCTCAATTGTTCCGCAAGGCATCGCGTGTATTCAACAACTCCTGCTTTGGCGGTGGCGTAGATCGAGCTGTTGGGAATTCCCTTGAACGCCGAGATTGAACTCAGCGTCAGAATGCGACCTGACTTACGTGGCATCATCACCCGAGCAGTTTCCTGGCAGACCAGAATCGTACTCAACAGGTTACGGTCGAGAACAGCACGAATGTCTTCCAGTTTGATATCGACAGCGTCGTTGGGATTTGGTTTGCCGCCAGCCGCTCCGATGTCACCGCCGGCATTGTGTACCAAAATGTCGAGCGGACCAAGCTGAGCACAGACGTCCTTGACCACGCGCTTCACATCATCGACGTTCGTCAGGTCACCCAGCACGCGGCACGTTTGAACTCCGTGCGACTTCGCAATCTCAC
>JAYTAK010000940.1:0-3107 GCA_043737515.1 Candidatus Kuenenia sp.
ATCGCTGCTCAGCAAGCTGGCGTTTCGCGAAGGCCACACGCTGCTGCCGTGGGTGAAGGCCGAATTGCAGCAGCGTTTCGACTATCGCTGCTGCGACACAGTGGAAGAATTTCAACAGTGTCGCGGGCTGGCGATGACGATTTCACGGCATATCAAGAGCGGTCAGCGGCGGCACGACAAAGATGACCGCGACAAGATCACCGATCCACGAAACTTTGTGCTGGGCTGGGACAATCGTCAGAAGAAGCAACGCATCGCGGACGAGCTGGAACGCCTGCAGCACGAGGATTCGAAACTCACCGAGCGATCGGGGTTGATCAATAAGCAACTTCACATCGTGCGCGACCGCTTGCAGGCCGTTGCCGCACTGGATCTGGTCTCGACGTTTGATCAGATCGATCCGACTGCGTTCGAACAGACGATCGTATCTTTGCGTCGTGAGGCGGAGCAGATTTCGTCGAAGTCGGATGTGCTCAAGGGGTTACAACAGCGGTTGGCGGAGGTCGAAGATCAGCGTGAGGCGACTCGACAGGCGGCGGTTGAGGCGGTCAGGCACCAAACTCATCTGGAACGCGATATCGGTCTCTGCGCACAACAACTGAAGGATGCTCGCAGTGGTCTGGATCGACGCATTCGTGATGGCTTGCTGGATGAAGATCGCGCGTACTTCGAGGGACTCAGCAAGCAGCTTGTGGGGTGCGTGATTGACGAGGCCGAGTTATCGACGGGTCGCCTGGAACGCCAGTTGAAGGACCAGCAACGCCATCACGTCGACGCGCGACGAGTGGAACTCGAACCAGTGCAGCGCGATCTGCTGAAACTGATGTCCCGGTTTTTGCAGAAGTTCCCGGATGAAGGTCAGGATCTGGCGATCGGCATTGAGTACCTTGAAAGTTTTCTCGGGCTGCGACAACGTATCGTGGACGAGGATTTGCCGCGGCACGAACAGCGTTTCCGCGAACGTCTCAATGAAAAGGTGATCCACGAAATCGGGTTGTTCCGCGCGGAACTGGAATCCGAGCGACGGCAGATCGAAGACCGCATCGAAATTTTGAATGCGTCGCTGAAGCAACTGGAATACCGTCCGGGAACTCATATCCAGTTGGAGCCTCGCCCGGTGCGGGATCGGGAAGTCGTGGAGTTCCAGACTCGACTGCGTGAATGCATTGAGAGCAGTTTCGACGATTCCGCCGCTGCGAATGAGGCACGGTTCGAACGCATTCGCGAACTTGTCGAAAAGCTGCGTGATGAAAACAATCGACGCTGGCGTGACAAAGTGACGGACGTGCGTCGCTGGTTTGATTTCGTGGCCGCCGTGATCGATCGTGAAACGCTGGAAACCATCTCCGTGTATCAGGACAGCAGTGGTCAATCGGGCGGTGAGAAAGCGAAACTGGCGTTTACGATTCTGGTCGCTGCGATCGCGTACCAGTACGATCTGGATCCCGAACATCCGGCTCCCGATCGCTTCCAGTTCGTGGTGGTCGATGAAATGTTTTCGCGAGTCGATGATCAACATGCGGAATACGCGATGGAGTTGTTTCGCCAGTTCGGCCTGCAACTGCTGATCGTCGCCCCGCTGGATGCCAAAGCCCGTGTAACGCAACCGTACGTCGGCTGTTATCTGCACGTGAATAAGCGAGACAATCGATCCGAAATCTTCGAAATGACGGCAACCGAATTCTCCGACGTGATGGGCGAATCCAGCTCAGGAACTTAGTGCCTCGTTCCAGGGCTCCAGCCCTGGAACGCACTGCCCCAGAGGCTCCGCCTCCAGCGTTCAGTAATCCGCCTTGCAACAGTTTCAGGAATAGACAGCATCGATTCTTATTCTTCACGCCGCCAAAATGATTCGTTTAACCCGACTCGTAGAGGAGGCCGCGCGACCCGCTGCCTGCCTCCTCGCTGAGTCGGGTTAAACATGAAACCCACCTCAGTTCCGATCGTACGAAGTATCAGTTCGAAAACCACGAATGAATACGAAGACACCCAGCCTGAGCTTCGCCCTCAACCCGTTGGGTAAAGCCGGAACTCAGGAACAGAGGCGACAGAAAGATTAGTGACAGAAAAATGGGAGCAAAAAACAATTCCGTTCTGTGAATCATTTTTCTGTCATCCATTTTTCTGTCGCACTCGCCCTACCTTCTGTTGAGTGCAGGCTGAGAATCTTCGCGGAGCTACACGAATTCAATGGTTAATAAAACGAATTGTGTGCTGAGAATTCGTGTCTCTTCGTGTTCATTCGTGGTTCAAAATACATAGCAAAAAATCATGAGCAAGCGGGTTCTTCTACAACCAGACGAAATCAAAGACAAAGCCCTGCGGCAGTATCCTGGATTCCTGTCCGCATGGCTCTCGGACACGCCGTACTTTCCACTGCACATCCCGGGCATCGGTGCTCCGGATGCAAGCCTGGCCATCGCGCAGCAGCAAGTTCAGTCCTTGAAGAATGGCTCGAAGGAAGTGGTGGGATACGGCTATGTAATCGAATGGCAGGAACGGAACAGTCGGCATCACGGACGCAATCTGTTTCCGGACCGCGTGGTGTTTGAATCGCAGCCGGACTTCCTGAGACTCATCGGGAAGCAACGCGAGTTTGCAGAATTCGCATCCGCCGTGGAACGCATCCGATCGCGGTTGCCGGAACTGGAATCCTGGCTCCTGGCGAATCGAGCACTGCTGTTGCGGCACCTGCACGTCGTCGATGGGTTGCTGGATGTGGTGGACTATTTCCGACAGCATCCTCGCCCGAATGTGTTTGCTCGTGAGATTCCGTTGTCCGTCGATACCAAATTCATTGAACAGAATTCCGGCATCCTGGAACAGTGGCTCGACAGAGTCTTACCTCCGGATACGATCCGTGCCGATGAGCGTCATTTTGAGCGAAGATTCGGATTGCGATATCCGGAACCTCAGTTCCTGCTGCGATTTCTGGACCCTGAGTTACAGCGATCCGTCGGCAGCCCCTGGCGTGAATGCAGCGTATCGCTGCATGTTCTCGCCGAATCCCCGATCGAAGCGACCACGGTGATCATCGTCGAAAACAAGGTCAACCTGCTGACGTTTCCAGCGGTTCCGTCGGCGATCGCCATGGGTGGACTGGGAAA
>JAYTAK010000941.1:0-7095 GCA_043737515.1 Candidatus Kuenenia sp.
CCGCCGTGTCTGGTGCGAGCCGACGGAGCGGCTCGCCTACGTAGGTCCGCCGCTCCGCCGGCGGACATCTGTCGCCTCCGTCTTGTCGTTAAACAAAAATACTTCTGCCTCCCTGCTTACTTCGCCGCATCTAGTTCACATACCGCCGGTGCTCCGAGTCCGCGTTTTTCCATTTTCGCAGAGCGGAGGCCGGGAGGGAATTGCCGGAGACATCAATGTCGCGAAGTTTCGGCGGCGGCTCTGCAAGGAATGCGGCAATCCCCTCCTTGGTGACTTTCGTTCGAGCCAGTCGCAGACTTTCCAGCGCCGGCAGATTCTTCAGCTTTTCGAGCCCGGCATCTGTGACCATAGTATCGTTGAGCGTCAGTTCTTTCAGTTGCGGCAATTCACTCAGCAGAGTCAGTGTCTCGTCCGTGACGTCCGGGTTCCCCATCTCCAGCACTGCCACGTCCTTTTTACGAGACAAAACAGTTCCGTAATCCTTGCGGTCCCAGCCGGTCAAAGTCAGATACCTTTCGCCATTGATGACACGTTCACGCTCACCGAGGCCAAAGACAAATTCATACGCTTGCTCGGCAGCAAACGGAATGGCACCAATGATCAATCCAGCCAGCACCAGTATTAGCGGACGCAGGTTTTGGCGAAAACGGATCAGTCCGAAAATCAGCGGTGTGCCCAGAAACATGGTCAACGCGATCAGGACGCCCAGCCACCGTCGCGTCCGATACGCATTGCGAATCAGCCACAGGATTCCAACCAGGAGCAACACGGCTCCCAGAAAAATAACGGTCACGCCAAACACTTCGTACAAAGGAATCTACTCCTGTCAGATCAAGAACGCCTCGTGGAACCATCCGACTGTGGCCGGTATTGCAGGAATTCAGTGTTTCCAGAATGCTGGCGAGTTCAGATGCAGGTTGCGTCGGACATTCTAACAAAAAGATGGGATGCATTTAATCGGTCAGACGAACGCCTTCTCAGAATCAATTGAACTCGTGTCGTATCATTGCAACCATCCGATACAGACCTGCGGCAAGGGTTCTGACGATGTGCAACTTGTAGGGTGTGACAAGCAACGCGCCGGCACACCGAATCACAGACACGGTGTGCCTGCGCTGGCGCTTGTCACACCCTACAAATTCACAAATTGGCCAGCCGTGGTTTTTGGGGCGTGGTTGGTTTTCCCCTGCAGCAAGAGGCAGTATAATAAGCGGCCCAGCGTCCTGACGAACAGGCTTTTTCTGGTCCGCTACATTTTTTCCGGAGTCTACTGGCAATGTCCAAACGAAACTACTTCCTCAAGTCTTTGTGTGGCATCACGTTGTTGATCGCTGCGGATTCTGCGGTCGCTCAGGAATGGAAGAGCGGCGTGGAATGGCAGGAGCCACCGCTGGTGACTCCCGGAGCTACGAACGACGCGGCTCCTTCCGATGCAATCGTGCTGTTTGACGGTACGAATCTGGACCAATGGATTGATGGAGAAAACTGGCTGGTCGCGGACGGTGTCGCGATCCCACAAAAGTCTCAGATCACATCCAAACAACACTTCGGCGATATGCAACTGCATATTGAATGGTCTTCTCCCACAGAAATTCATGGCGAAGGCCAGGGACGCGGCAACAGCGGGATTTTTCTGATGGGACTCTATGAGGTTCAGGTACTGGATTCGTTTGAGAATACGACGTACTTCGACGGCCATGCCGGTTCCATCTACAAGCAGACCGCGCCCCTCGCCAACGCGATGCGAAAACCCGGTGAATGGAATTATTACGACATCATCTTCACCGTGCCAAAGTTCAAGGGGAACGGCGACATCGATCAGCCGGGGCATGTCACTCTGATTCAGAACGGAGTCCTCATGCTGAACCATTTTGAATTGATGGGACCAACCAACTTCATCGACGCGCCACACTACAAGCCACATGCCGAGACCGGCCCGATATCACTGCAGTTCCACGGTGATCCGGTCAAGTTCCGCAATATCTGGGTGCGAGAAATCAAACCGGCAGTCGGCCATCGCACAGGTCCGCCGTTCAACCTGGAGTCGAAAAAGAAGAAAGTAGAACCTGAACCTGAATCGACTGAAGTCAAGAAAGACGAAGACCAGCCTGCTGAGTCAGAGAAGAAATCACCGTAACACGATTTCGCTGAAATCGACCTGCTGAAACTCTTAGTCACACTGAAGGAACGCCGAAGCTCATGGACACAAACGACTATTTGATTGACCACACGGGGCTCGACTGGAAATCGCTGCTTGGTTCGTGGGAGTGGCTGCTCGAAGACGACATGGAAGTGGCACCATGGCTGATGAGTCGCTTTGGGGACTTGTTCTTCGTTGATGAACTGGGCATCGTGAATTGGCTCAACACCAGCGACGGAGAATTAACCGAAGTCGCATCCAGTGAGGCTGAGTTTGTCGAACTGCTGGATGTGGACGACAACGCGGCAGATTGGTTTCTCATGGGCCTCGTCGATGAAATGACCGACGTTGGTAAGACGCTCGCACCTGGCGAGTGCTATGGATTCAAGTCTCTGCCGGTGCTTGGCGGAGAATTCGATTCCAGCAACGTGGATGTGTTGCCGATCGCTGACTACTGGGCGTTCTGCGGCCATGTGCATGCTCAACTCGACGGCCTGCCTGACGGGGCCGAGGTCGAAATCGACATGCCGGAGCGTTGAGCCGATAACATTCTCTGAGATACCGGAAGCCGCCAGCAAGTCCTCCCCGTTGGTACACTCCGTATTCATGGACGAAGTCAGGTGTCCCAGACGCAAACCGTTCGGTCGAAGGCTGCCGTATAAAAAACGTATTAGCCCACTGCCCATTCGTGTAAGTGCTGAAGTCCAGTTGATTCGACAGACTTGGTGGCAGATATTGCGACTTCCTTGGTGAATCGTGACTATCAGAGCTCAGTCAGTAAGAATTTCGTTACTAAGGACACGCCCTCCTGAGTGGTTTGGTGTGGAGCGGTTTCACATTGCGGTCGCGACCTGTCTTGTGCCTTCGTGGAAGGAGTGTGTAGTCATTTCGACTGCGCAATCTGACGGCAGGTCATGCCCGCCCGAATCAAATTGGTCGGTGCTCCGATGTGCCGGACCGGAGCGGGCAAGACATATTCCAATTTGTACACGGTCGTAACCATCGGCGTGGCTTGCAGACTCTAATTCAGTTCAGGCAATGTCACTCATCCGGCGGAGACTGATGCGGGAATCGGCGTTACGACGGTTTCTCTTGCCAAATCGGTCACAATTTCAACGTAGCAACGTGTGCTGCCAAAACAGATTCGCGCGAGCAGCACCGTTGACTCCGCGTGACATGCCACCACTTTAAAGCCACCGAAAACTCAGTGTTGCACAGGTCAGGCGATACTGGCGGCTGCGTACCGTAAACAAGACGAACCGCTGCAACGTTTGGAACGTCAGCGGACAGCCGCAGAGACTGCCTTGCGTGACGCCCAAGTGATTTGCGTTCGCCGATGGTTCGTCAATGGTCAGCGGCAGACAATGTTGGTGATGTCCAATACGGCGGCGGATAAAAACAGCCCGATCGCAACTCTTCTTGCGATCGCCAGCCATGACGTGACCGTGGCAGAGTTTCTTCTGTTTCGAGAAAAGCACGGAGTTAACCGGAGTTCTGCCCCAACAGACGACTGCCCGGATAATCTTGTGAGTGGTACGATGCTGCGGAATACTGTAACGGCTCAGTCAGCAGGAAGGGATTCCTGAGGATCAGTGGGCCTATCAGCCGAACGATCGGGGTCAATATGCGGAAGGCATCAAGATCAGGGAACCGTCGTCGAAGTCGCCCGGGTATCGGTTACCGACCCAAGAGGAATGGCAATCTGCCTGCCGTTCTGGGAACAGCGCGGCGAATAGTTTTGGCGAGCCGGCCTTGCTCGGCGAGCATTATAGCTGGTATGCAAGCAATTCTGTAGGTCGCAGCTACTCGGTCGAGGCTCTGTTGCCGAACGACACTGGGTTGTTCGATATGCACGGCAACGCATGGGAGTGGATTCAGAACCTGGTTTCTGGCCAATTCTCCCCGGTCGATAGTCGCCTTAGCCGTGTGTATAGTGGCGGCTCGTTCGTCGATCCGTCAGCGATCCTGTTTTCTGACAACTATAACAGTGGCCTGCCGGCGTTCGGTAATGTCAATATCGGTTTTCGCGTCGCGAGGTCCTTACCGCTTGACCCTGCGGCATGCCCGTCCCACGATTTGAAGTGCGATTGATCGAAATCGAACAATTTGTTTCCACGGGACTTGCAATTTTGCGAGCGATTCCGCTTAATAAAGGGAGTTTCGGGAAGTTGCGATAGAGAAGCGCGGAGTCAAATGCGATGGCCGAGAACGAGAACACTGGCGCAGCAGCCCACGTCATTCGGTTCCGGTGTCCGAATGGCCACGCAATCAAGGCGTCCGTCAAGGCGGCAGGAAAGGTCATCAGCTGCCCGCGCAATGGTTGTGGCGTAATCCTTACCATCTCCCCTGCTTCGACCAACAGTTTGGGAGAGTTGAGGCGGAATGAACTCCGGCGGTCTAGCGGTGATGCCGACCCAGACACCGCAGCAATGAAGATAGAGAATCCGGTATCAGGCGTCTCCCACTCCGAGCCGCCGAAGCGTCGCCCACCACGCCAGACTCATACCGCGGACAGTGCGTCGAAGCCAATTTCGCAGGAGATTGCCGAGAGCCCGATGACTTGGATCGCTCCCGCGGATCTGCTGGATCATAGCGGTAATAAACTATCGGAGAAGTTGGAGTTCTTTGTGGCACCACCCCAAGAGATGGGCACTATTATTTCAGCCCACTCGACACTTAAAGAGGGGCAGCAGCCGATGAAGAACGGCCACTGAATGTGTATTACCATCAGTGCAAGCCTCGTCTTCGCGTTTATCAGCGGATACTTTGTATTTGAGTGGCCGGTAGATTCGGTCGGATGGTGTTCCGCCATAATCCTGATTTCCGCGATCCTAGGCGGGGGCATTGGATACCTTGCTACGGAGTTTAGCCCCACTTGTAGTTTCGTAGGTACTGAGGGTGCCGCCCATTACAGTTGCGATGCCGCACGAAAGCTAGTCACAAAATGGGTATTCATGTTTGAGCAAAGCCCGCATTGCCAGCATTTTGTGATCAAAAACTATGACCAGTTAGGGATGTATTGCGGGAGCAAGTACAAGTTTACATTTCTTGATCCGAAGGGCGAGGTCCTTTACAACTATGAAGGGACATACAACCGAGAATTTGGACTGCCTGCCATCGAAGATCCCTTTTGTTGGGTGTTGGCAATTTTTGCGGCTTGGCAGCAATATCAAAATCGCAAGTCGTCGCTTCGTTTCCTCAGCGTTGCCGCCATCTTGAACGCCATCGTGAACCAAAGTTCCACGCCGCCCGAGAGCGCCAATTCCGCCGCTGGAACTTCGGGCAGTTTTCGACTGACTGTCACGGCCACGACGAAGGGTGCGACCGGCAACACTATGGTGGCGTGCGATCTCCATAAAGGCCGGCCGCGCGACGGGGACAAGTTTCGAATTCCCCGCACCGGGAAGCTTGGTACGATCGGTTCGTCCATAACCCGAAACGACACGCTCAGCGATTTGGGATCCGCAGGGAATCAAATCGTCGCGATCGGAGACGCGAGCCGATCAGCCGCGAAAGTGACGTTGGAAGTTCTGGGGATAGATGTTTCCGACCTCCAGAAGGGCGATCAACTAGTATCGACTTGATCACGGAGCCGCCAACGAAGGCAGAGTCACAAAAGGTGCGGAATCACAATCGATTTGTGTTGATTCAAGAAGGGTAACTAGTGTCAATCAAAGTCGTATGCGACAATTGCCTCACCGTCCTGAGAGTGCCAGACACAAAAGTTGGAAGCCGACTGAAATGCCCAAAGTGCAAGCATTCAATCGCAACACAATGTATTGCGCCTGTAGCGATTGTTGCCAACCATGCAGCACCTCCGACTCCAGGATCAACGAAAACCAAATCTTACTGGCGCAGCGACACCGCGATTCTGCTATTCACAATATTGTCCACTTCAGCACTTCTTGTAGTCGCAGCGTCCGTAGTCTATTTAAGGAATTACACCGCGGATGCAAGCCCAAACCTGCGCACGAACCGATGTTATTTAACAGATACTGTTCAAGGTGGCCTCGGTATGCCGCAGGGAAATGTCGGACTCAAAGCACGAAACCAAGTGTTTCTCGTTATCGAAGCGGAAATCCCAGTTCGGTGGCTTTACATTGCAGACGACGTGGAGGATCTGGACAAGGAATACGACCCTAGTCTGTTTCGACTCACACTCTCAGATGGCCGCCAGCTTCCCGGACAACTCATTCAAGATTCGAATGGGTTTTCGCCTGGATTCGTGGAACGAACCCCCCGTCGGGGTGAGCGCGAAGAATCGATGGCGATGGAATCGGTTTCAGTCGCGTGGCAGGTCGAACAAAAAACGATCATTCACGGACTCAGGCTTCAATATAAAGATCGGCCAACGATTCTAGTGCCGGACGGCACCGAGAATGTCGAGAAGTAATTTGGTTACACGCATGGCTGTCGCATTGAATGGTCCGCTGGCCCGTTAAACGATTCATCGACCAATGAAGTGCGCAGGTTTAGTTGCCCCATTTTCCCCGACCTCCGTTCAGGCTCAGCAAACGGGGCCGCCGCATTCACCCCGCCGTCGCATCGGCCTTCTGCGGAGGACCGGCTGCGGACACAGCAGTATTTCATAAAGTGGCACGGAGAAGTCGAGTTTCCTGATGTCAGCCATGCGGAGAATGCTCGGCGGGTCGGACTACGCTGTCGCCGGTAGAGCCCCGGTTTGGGAACTCGCGGCATGTTTCGCCCCGTCTGTAGTTTTCAAACCTGCTGTCCACCGGCATGAAGCCGGATGGGGCCGTGGAGCGCGAGATTTGGGCGCTGTAGTTTCCAAACCTGCGGTCCACCGGCGTGAAGCCGGATGGGGCCGTGGAGCGCGAGTTTTGGGCGCTGTAGTCGCGAAAACCCGTGGCATCACTGGCACGGGGCCAGCGGGGTTCTTATGCTATTTGGCCCCTACCGACCCTGCGTCGGTAGCGCCCCGGTTTGGCAACTAA
>JAYTAK010000942.1:0-7093 GCA_043737515.1 Candidatus Kuenenia sp.
GTACGGACTCATCGGCCCGCTGGCCGGTGCGCTGGATGGGCTGGGCCATGCCGAAGCTGCATTGCAAAAGACCATCGCTGCAGCCATCGTTGGTTTTGCTGGCGGAGGATCTCCCAGAGCGGTCATGGACAACGTTCGACGCGGTTGCGGTACGGCCGTTCGTCCGTCGGCCAAAGAACTGGATGAGATGCTGAAGGAAGTAGACGCTCAGAAGTAAGGGGCCTCAGTTTTCAGTTTTCAGTTTTCAGTTTTCGGCTTTCGGCTTTCGGCTTTTTGTTACTCGTTGGAGATCATCATGGCTGGTGGCGGTGGTGGTGCATGGAAAGTGGCCTACGCAGATTTCGTAACGGCCATGATGGCGTTTTTCATGGTGATGTGGCTGGTGTCGCAGGATCAGAAGGTCAAAGATTCGGTCGCCAAATACTTCGTGGACCCTGTGGGTTTCAGTTTGTCAGGATCGTCGAGTCGCCCGGCCGATTCCTCCGGCCTGTTTGAATCTGAATTCGCCGGTCAGGTACCGGGCGCGAAGAATCGCACGTCGGGGCGTGGCCGCGGTTCCATGAGTTCGCGAGAGAACATGGAAAACGAAACCGGGATGGTTGCCGATTCCATTATGGAAGAACCCGGTAACTCCAAACGCTGGCAGGACGAAGCGAAGAAGCAGTTGGAATCGGCGAAGAATGTTCCCGCCGTGCGTGAAGGCACTGTTTCCGAGCGGGAAGCCGCGAAAGTGCTGCTCGCCCGCAAAATGCGCGAACAAGTCACTGCTGAAGCGATGAGCAGTACCGAGGGCGTGTATCAGGATCTCGTCTCGACGTCTCTCAACCGCGTCGATTTCGAAGAGCTGGCCGAAGAAGTCATCCGCAGCAGTCTGGAATCGCGGTGACGTCGTGGGGTATGCGTCCAGCTTGCCTGTTGCCGGAATGACGCAAGCCGAAGAATTGTAATGCCCCGCTTATTCACTGGGATTGAAGCAACTGGAATTCATTTACCTACGCGAGCATTCGGGACTTTTTTCCTGGCCACGAAACAACCCAGCGCGGCCCTTCAGGCCGCAACCAAATCCCTTTGTGCCATGTGTTATGCCTGTCCGTCCATCTCTTTGCTGTCTTTGCTGACACGTCTGCGCTCAATCCTCCGGACTTTGGCAGAACGATGGGGGCAGAACGATAAGAAGCGTTTGTGTTTGCGGTTTATTATCCTGCCCTCATCGTTCTGCCATTTCCCGGGACAGTGATTTTGCGATCAGGAATTCCGGAAGGCAATTCCGCTTCGGTCTTTCCATCTTCCTGCCGTTATTTTCCTTTTGCACCCGCCTCAATCTCGTCCAGCAGTCACCTGAAAATCTTCGCGTGACAACAAGAAATCAATCGTTAGTAGTACAAAGAAAGAAAAACACGATCCATGAAACGAGTGATTCTTTGTGTCTTTTGTGTCTTTTCGTGGCTAGAAAACAACTCCTCCTGTCGGGCTGTCAGATTCCAGATTGCTGAGGTCGCATGTACGTACAACGGAAGTCTAATCATGGAACCCAAGTGGCATTCTCGATCACAATTGCAGTGCAGATTCCCAACAACTAAGCGGGCCATTGAAAAATTGCGCCACAGTGGAAAAACGATTGCCATTCGACTAAGACGTGAAGTGTGAAGTTCAGAGGCGGGCTTCAATTACACAGCGGACCAGTCGAAAGGCAATCACCATGCGCGACAACTGTCATTTTAGGCCAGCTCGAATCCGTCACATTCTGGTCGTCGCTGCGGTCCTGAGTTGGACGATGGTGCCAACGTGGGCTCAGGACATTCGCCCGGCAGACATTCCGAACGCCGACGTTGTCGTCTACGGCGGCACATCTGCCGGCGTGGCGGCGGCCGTTCAGGTATCGCGGATGGGGCACAGCGTGGTGCTTATTGAGCCAACCCGACACATCGGCGGACTCACCTCCGGAGGTCTCGGATTCACCGACAGCGGTGACAAGCGTGTGATTGGCGGAATTGCCCGTGAGTTCTATCAGCGGATTCGCAAACACTACGACAACCCCGCCGCGTGGGTGCATGAAAAATCCACGGACTACAGCCGCTACCGATCCGGCGAAGACGCCATGTGGACATTTGAACCAAAAGTTGCGGAATCACTGTTCCACGAATTGCTGCGTGAAGCCAAGGTGCAGTTGATCATGGGTGAGCGGCTCGATCGCAAATCCGGAGTCAAAACCGATCGCGGTCGAATTCTCTCGATCACGGCGGAATCCGGACGCATTTTTCGCGGCAAGCAGTTCATTGATGCGACCTACGAAGGCGACTTGATGGCCGCCGCGAAGGTTCGCTATACGGTCGGGCGTGAGGCGAATTCGCAGTACAGCGAAACGCTGAACGGGAATCAGCCCAGCCGGAACACTCACAATCATCGATTCGTCAGGAATGTCGATCCGTATGTGGAACCAGGAAATCCAGCCAGCGGATTGCTTCCCGGGATTGAAGCCACCGGAGCAGGCGAAGAAGGTATCGGTGACCATCGTGTGCAGGCGTACTGCTATCGGATGTGCATGAGTAATGCTGCTGAGAACCGCCTCCCGTTTCCTAAGCCAGAAAACTATATCGAAAGCCGGTACGAACTCCTGTTTCGCAATTTCGAAGCTGGCGATCTGCGGTTTCCGATGAAACCCGACATGATGCCGAACGGAAAAACGGACACCAACAACAATTGTGCGTTTTCAACGGATTATCTCGGCGGCAACTACGACTATCCGGATGCGGACTATGCACAGCGAGCGGCCATTCTTCGCGATCACGAGGACTATCAGAAAGGACTGATGTGGTCCCTCGCCAATCATCCGCGCGTGCCGGAATCGATTCGCCTGGAGATGGCGCAATGGGGACTTCCGAAGGACGAATTTACTGACAACGGCAACTGGCCACATCAACTCTACATCCGCGAAGCACGCCGGATGGTGAGTGACTATGTGGTCTCAGAACTGGACTGTCGCCGCGTACGGATTGCTGAAGATTCTGTCGGCCTGGGCAGCTACAACATGGATTCACACAACATCCGACGATACGTGACACCGGAGGGATTTGTGCAGAACGAAGGCGATATTCAGGTATCTCCGGGTGGTCCGTATCTGATCAGCTACCGGGCGATTATCCCCGCTCGGGATCAGATCGAGAACCTGTCCGTTCCTGTGTGCCTGTCGTCAACACACATCGCCTACGGTTCGATCCGCATGGAGCCTGTCTTCATAATCCTTGGCCAAAGCGCAGCAACGGCGGCGGTACTGGCGC
Organism: Candidatus Kuenenia sp.; assembly: GCA_043737515.1. GTDB lineage: Bacteria > Planctomycetota > Planctomycetia > Planctomycetales > Planctomycetaceae > SXXK01. The sequence goes on from JAYTAK010000942.1 coordinate 3,279, forward strand.
TGGAATCCAACGTTGCATTGCAGGCGCTGCCTTTTGCCGTACTCCGCGAACGACTGCTGAAAGATGGGCAGGTGCTCGATTTGCCGGAAAATGTGCCGAAGAAAGTCCTGATTTCAAAGGCCGACCTGCCGGGTCTGGTGCTCGACGATACCGATGCCAGACTCACCGGCGTATGGACGCACAGTTCATCCACGGGAAGCTATGTCGGAACCGATTACATTCATGACGGTCATGCAGAGAAAGGTGAGAAGTCAGTGCTGTGGACTTTGAAAGCACCGAGTTCCGGTCAGTTCGATCTGCGATTCAGCTATTCGCCCAATCCCAATCGGGCGACAAACGTACCCGTGCGGATCACATACGGCGGTGAAACAAAAACCGTCACCGTAAACCAACAGCGGGCTCCAGAAATCGATAATCTGTTTCAGCCGATCGGTGTATTGAAACTGAAGGCCGATGAATCGGTCGAAGTCCTCATTTCGAACGAAGGCACAAACGGCCATGTGATTGCCGATGCCGTGCAACTGTTGCCAGTGCAATGAAACTTGCGGTACTAGTTCACGTACACGCAACAGGTGAAAAACGGAGGGTGAAAAAAGGTGAAAAAAGTGGTCAGGTCTGTTCAATTTGGCTGGGAGCCTCTGGCTTCCTGAAGAACACAGAACGAGACCGGATATCACCAACGGCGACGCTTGACAAGTCAGTGACCACAGCGTCTTCTTTACGGAAGAAAGCTGCACCGGGATGGCCGTCTCGTCGGACCCAAAACATCTCAATACAGTTGCACACTTGACCAGAACCTGCCCCGCCACTGGACGTCGCATTTTGGAAATCTGTTTACAAAGTCTTGGACACCTTCCTTCGTCACACTCGTGTCGCTTACATTGATAATCGACAAATCATCCGCGTTGCCGGCAATCACCTGCAGCCCTTCATCAGTAACCTTCCGGTTGCCGGAAAGGCTAAGAATGGTCAGGCAGCGAATCTGTAAGACGCAAGTCAAATCCGCATCTTCCAAATCAGCCTCGCACCAGCTGACATACGCCGCTCCGTTATCGTGGCTAACAGTCCCGCCGTGCGCAGTCACATAGTATTCTCCGCCACGAAACAGCATCGCAAATATGCTCAAGAATACGCTCCACTGCAATGTTGCGATACCGACCGCAATTCCACCGGCCGACCCAACTAAAAGCAGTTTCACAACCTTGTGAGCACGATCAAGAGGCATACAAGGTCTCAAGTCCTTCGAAGCGATGAGCATTGTATTCGTCGTGGTCGATTAGTTATTTGAAATTAATCAGCCAGCTGAAGGTGCGTGCGACGAACCAGCGAGGTCGATAACGCGCCCCGCTGGAGATCAGGATAATCACTGGACGCATGGAGGTTACCTGAAACTCAGAGTGGACGTCAATCTGGACTTGCAGCACCCGGCCAACACACTCAGCACGAGGGAAAACCGGTTCTCACCGTTCCCCCGGATTCCGGTCTATCAATTCCCTGTCCGTGAAATCCTACAAACGTGAAAAAAGAAGAGGAAAAGAAGCTAAAAAGGGGTCAGCGACGGTCTTGAATAAGGTCATTGCAGACCCCATCCGGATTGCACGGATGGCGAAAAAGTTGGAAGGCAAACAAGCGAGACCCAAAAGTCTGCGCCAATAAGAAAACCCGGCATCCATGGGATGCCGGGTTCGAGTTTTTACCGCTGACGACTCGGCTTAATACAGGTCTTCGTCGCCGTGTCCGGCGTGGCCTTTCTTATCGTCTTTTGGCTTTTCAGCGATCAGTGCGTCGCTGGTCAACAGCAACGTAGAGACGCTCGCAGCGTTTTGAAGAGCAGCACGAGTCACTTTGGTCGGGTCGATCACACCGGCCTTCACCAGGTCTTCGTACTTTTCGGTTGCGGCGTTGTAACCGTAGTTCCCTTCGCCCTCTGAGACCTTTTCACAGACCACACCGCCGTCAACGCCGGCGTTGTCAGCGATCTGAGTCAACGGAGCGCGGCAGGCTCGCACGATAATGTCGTAGCCGACCTTTTCGTCGTGCGTCAGTTTACCAGGCTTCACAACTCGGGACGCACGCAGCAACGCCACGCCGCCACCAGGCAGGATACCTTCTTCGACAGCCGCACGAGTTGCATGCAGAGCATCTTCCACGCGGGCTTTCTTTTCTTTCATTTCGCTTTCGGTTGCAGCACCAACGTTGATCTGAGCCACGCCGCCAGCCAGTTTCGCGATGCGTTCTTCCAGCTTTTCGCTGTCATAGTCGCTGGTGCTGTTGGCGAGTTCGCGTCGAATCTGTTCGATGCGTGCCTGAATGTCGGACTTCTTGCCGCCACCTTCGACAATCGTGGTGTTGTCCTTGTCGATGACGATCTTGCGAGCCGTACCGAGGTCGGCCAGTTCGATGCTGTCCAGCTTAACGCCGAGGTCATCGAAAATTGCCGTGCCACCAACCATGATCGCGATGTCCTGCAACATGGCCTTGCGGCGATCGCCGTAGCCAGGAGCTTTGACAGCCGCAATCTTGAAGGTCCCGCGGAGCTTGTTGATCACGAGCGTTGCCAGTGCTTCACCTTCGAGATCTTCAGCAATGATGACCAGAGGCTTGCCGGAGTTCACGACTTTCTCGAGCACCGGGACTAAGTCCTTAATGCTTGAGATCTTCTTTTCGTGAATCAAAACGTACGCATCTTCCAGAAGGCATTCCATGCTTTCTGAATCCGTTACGAAGTACGGAGACAGGTATCCACGGTCGAATTGCAGACCTTCAACCACTTCAAAAGTGGTCTCAAGGCTCTTGCCTTCTTCGACGGTGATGACGCCATCCTTGCCGACCTGTTCCATCGCGTCTGCGAGGATCTGTCCGATTGCTGCGTCGCCGTTCGCGGCTACAGTGCCCACCTGAGCGATGGACTTTTTGGATCGGCAATCCTGAGCCATCGATTTCAATTCAGCGATGATGTCAATCACAGCCTTGTCCATACCACGCTTCATGTCGAGCGGGCTGACACCGGCAACGACGGCTTTCAGACCTTCGTTGTAGATCGCTTCGGCCATCACAGTCGCCGTCGTGGTGCCGTCACCAGCAACGTCGCTGGTCTTGCTGGCCACTTCGCGCACCATGCGAGCACCCATATCTTCGAACTTGTTCGGCAGTTCGATTTCACGAGCCACAGTCACTCCGTCCTTTGTGACGGTCGGTGAACCAAAACTCTTTTCAATGATCACGTTGCGACCGCGTGGCCCCAGGGTGACTTTGACGGCTCGAGCCAGCTTCGAGACTCCACGACGCATGGCTTCCTGAGCTTCCTGATCAAAGGCAATCATCTTTGCCATGAATTATTTCTCCGGTGATTTTCTTAAGACTATTGGGATTTCAGATTTGTAGAAAAAGGGCGAGGCGTTCACTTCACGCGACTCATCAGCGTATTTGACGGATGCACGCCGCGTCAGGAATTACACCGTCGCCAGAATGTCACTTTCGCGCATCAACAGGTAGGTTTGATCTCCGACAGTGATTTCATCGCCCGCATAGGAACTGAAGATGACGCGATCACCCTCTTTGACGGTCAACGCGACTCTTTCACCCTTGTCGTTGACGTAGCCGTCTCCGATCGAGACAACTTCGCCACGCTGTGGTTTGCCCTGAGCGGAATCGGGGAGCAAAATTCCCCCCGCTGTTTTTGCTTCAGCCTCGGCTCGCTTGAGTACTACGCGATCTCCCAGTGGCACAATTCGGGTGCCGCTTGTGGAAGCCTTTTTCGCCATGACCTTCTCCTGACCTGTCAATCGCACTTCGATGAATGGAAACTTGATTCA
>JAYTAK010000943.1:0-3104 GCA_043737515.1 Candidatus Kuenenia sp.
GATTTGAACAGTTTCGGATATCGGAAGAAATATGGTTACCGGACTCTCGTTCAGTACCTGATGAATTCCCTCCCGGCGAATTTCCAGTCAGAGGATCTTTGGCGAACACCACACTATCCGTTCCATGCCCTGAAGATGGGAATGGAGACATATTGCAATTTCATGAGGGACCTGAATTACGGCGATTGCATCGGCATGGTGGACTATGCCAACGCCGCGCAGATCGAAACCGGGCTGAACGACGATGGTGTCAGTGAGACGGTCAATCTGGGCGGGAAAAATCTGACGGCAGAATACAGCAAGATCAACACCATTCAGATGTATAAGCAGGCGAATCATTACACCGGAAATACTGCCATCGGAGACGGTATTGTCAAAGCAATGAACCTGCTCAATGCCGAAGGGCGTTACGGAACCCGGAAACAAATTCTCCTGATGACGGACGGTCTGGCGAACGTCTCACCGGCTGGCTTCAGTCTGCCAGGCTCATGGGACTGGAATGCACTATGTGACTACGACGGAGATGGTTACGCGAATTACACAACCGCATCAATCTCCTCTCAGTATGCACTCTATCAGGCCTACCTGGCAGGTCAGAGTGACATCGTGGTTCACACGCTTTGCATCGGTGTCAGTGCCGATGTCAATCTGATGAAGGCAATCGCCCACGTGTCCAGGGGTAGTGCGATCGTCGTCACGGCCGCGACGTCGAACTCCGCGACGGAATCCCGGCTGCGCGAAGCTTTTGGAGTTCTGGCAGGACAACTGCCCCCGGCTCGCGTGACAGTCAGCACAGAATAGGACTCCTGGCAAATCAGTCTGGCTCTGAGCTGCAGAAAGCCGTGATGTGAAAGCATCACGGCTTTCCTGCTTTCGGGTGCTCCGCCGGGCCGCCGAAGTCCGGATAAAACCAGGCGTCCGGAGAACCGATACGGACATCGGTTTTCCGTTTCGAATATCGTCGGCAACCAAGGAATTTTTTCACCATCCCTGGCTTACCACGGCCTTTCTTGTCAAAACGATGGAACTATTCCGCTGCGGCACGACAATTTGCGTTTGCGGTGCGGGAAAATCGGACATCACGGCTTGACGGAAACCCATCTCCTGCGAGCATAACGCGGTCCGGAGAAGAATTCTCTAAGCGAGCCACCCACAGCGGATCAAGGCTCATCAATCAGGCACGTAGCAAGGAAGCAATGCAGATGGCGCGCGGTAAGAATGATCGGCGTGGCGAAAAATTTGATCCCGGAAGTTTCGCGAACGATCCCGACATCGCAAGATTGCTGCGAGAAATGGGGATCAGCGTCGTCGGTAAGAATGGCGGCAAGGTACCCCAAAAGGCGGTTACCAGCGAATTGCTGAATGAGTGGCAGGACGCAATCGGCGGGCTGATCAGTGGTCATAGCGTCGATAAACGACGACGGGGAGAACGCGTCAAGGGCTCACTGGAACTCAAGTCCGTCAATCGCGAAGAGGGGTGTGAAGTTGTCCTGAAGTGCGGTGCATCGACGTATCGGGCCTCATGGACCTTCGACCTGGATGGCCGCACGTTTTCGACATCGTGCAATTGCGGTCATCAAGATCTATGCGAACATACATACTTCATGGCTGTGAAGATCAGGGATCTCCTCGGTAATCCCAGGTCGGAACTGGTCACAAAGATTCTCGGTGAGGACCTCGCCGATCGAAATCTGAAGCAGACGTTTTCGATGCTGCAGTCACTGGCACGGAATGCGCAGATGGCGCTGGTCAAAAGTGATGATGCTCCCGTAATCGACAAGCCGCTGACGCGGTTTGTGTGGGATGTCAAACTCGACGGTTATTACAAGTCCATCCATCTGAGCCCATGCTTACAGCAGGAGAAAAGGAACGGCGGCTGGACGAAAGGTAAAGAAAGCACTCTGGAAGCATTCCTGAAATCGTCCCGCGAGCAGTGGACGGCAGTTGATCTACAACTGGCGGAACTGATCAAGCAGGAACGCTGGCAGACACCCACACTGGAACTCGCGGATGCGCTGAGAGTTCTTGCGGGCAGCGATCAGTTTACATTCGACCGCGATCAGTGCGAACTGGAAGCACGACCGCTGGAAATCATTGTTCAGGAAGTCGAAGGCGGACTGCGCCTGTCAACGTCCGCGACTGATCTGATGAGCGCGCAACCGGAAGGCAGCCAGTCGTTCTTTGCAGATGCCAAACGTGGTGTCCTCGTCGTGCTTCAGGAAAAGCGTCGGGCCGTTTATTTCTCAGGTCCACCGCATTCCAGCGACATCTGTAATCATCTCAGGAAACAAGCGGATATTATTCCACTCGACAAAAAAGCTGCGCTGCTCAAAGAACTCGAACCGCTGCGGTCCTGCATGGCCGTGCGATTGCCGAAATCCATCGCCGGGCAGGACGTGCCATACAACGCTCAGATGACGCTCGTGCTGCAACTGCGTCGCAACGGAATGCTGGACGCATCCATCCAGGTGCGTGATCGTAATCAGATGCTGCAATCGCCCGGCGAAGGGCTTGCCCGAATTCATGAGACCGTTGACGAGAAGCCGGTCCAGCACGTGCGCAATCTCGCCGACGAAGTGCAGCGCACCCGTGAACTGGCAACGGAACTCAAGCTGAAACGCGGCGTTCCGATCAGCCGCTGCGGCTGGAGAATTTCCGATGCCGATGACATCAGCAATCTGCTGTCCGACGCCGGGGCCATCGTGGAACGCGGTGAACTGGTTGTGCTGTGGCACAAAGATTCTGTCAGCCGCTTCGATGTGATCGGCAGATTGACAGCGAACAACGTCCGCGTCACCGTGTCACGCCAGCGTGACTGGTTTGGTCTGACCGGTACCTGCAAAATCGGGGAGCAGGAAATCCCACTCAAAGATCTGCTGGCCGGAATGCATGGACGACCGACCAATGGCCTCATGGAAATCTCCCCTGGCAAATGGGCCGCTGTCGCGGAAGAGCTCCGCAACGCCCTGCGGCGACTGTCGGATGTGAGTCTGGAATCACGCGGAAAACTGCAGTTGGATGCGTCGGCGATTCCGGTCGTGGCGGCACTGGAAGCGGCTCGGATTCAGGTCGATTCTGATAAGCACTGGGACAAGTGCCTCAAA
>JAYTAK010000944.1:0-3100 GCA_043737515.1 Candidatus Kuenenia sp.
CCTTCGCCTGTCTGCATTTCGACGCACTTGCCTTCCTGCATCGCGAACGCGGCCAGCATCTGCACATCGTAGGGGCGCATCGCCACGGTTCGACCGGCAGCTTCACGGATGATGGCGAACGCCTGCACAGAGAGATCGTTCAGCGCAATCCCGTGTGTGACCTGTTGTCGCAGCGTTTCGAAGCGTTCGCGAAGCTGACTGTCGCTGAGAGCGGCAGTGTTGTCAGCCAGGGCATTGACGGCATTGACCTGCGCTTCAAACTGCTTGTTCGACAGGGTAATCCCGTGCCGCAGGCGATAAAAGAATTGCACAATGGCAGCGACCAGCGATTTCATAGTCGCAATGATACTCTGGGCGACGACAATTGTCTTTCAGGTGATAGCGCAAAAAGGTGTGCGGGACTGTTATACTTCACGCTGCTGAGAACGAGGTATCAGCCGGAGTGCGTTAGCACCCGGTTTTTGCAGGGAATGCGGACGTAACCGGACGCTAACGCGTTCCGGCTGATAAAACAGGGCCACATTCCTGACCGCGTGCAGAGTATCTTCCGGTTCTGTGTGATGGCGCTAGTCCTGAGCCCGGCGTTGTTGGCCGCGTCGCCTTTTTTTCCCGAGCCCGATATGACTGAAACATCAGCAAGCCTGTTGGATCGCGTTCGACGGCAGTCCGACAGCCAGGCATGGCCACGGCTGCTGGCTGTTTATTCGCCGTTGATCCGCGGCTGGCTGAGGCGTGATGTCCGGCTGAAGGAACACGATGCGGACGATGCTGTCCAGGAGGTTCTGTCCGTTGTCGCTCGGCGCGTTTCCGAGTTCGACCGTCAGCGAACCGGATCGTTTCGAGCATGGCTGAAATCGATCACAGTGAACTGCGTCCGACAGATGTTGAGACGAAATCAGCGGCGCGACGGCGGGACTGGTGACAGCGATGTGCTCGAAATGCTGCACCAGCTTGAGGATCCTGAAGGTCCGCTGAGCCTGCAGTGGGATCGGGAGCATGACGAATTCGTCATGAAGCAACTGTTGCAGGATGTGCGGGCGCATTTCACAGAATCGACGTGGGCAGCATTCGAACGGGTGGCACTCGATGAGGCATCTGCCGACACGGTTGCTGCGGAACTGGGAATCACGGCAAACGCTGTGTTTATCGCGAGATCCCGCGTCATGGCTCGATTGAGGCAGGAAGCGGCAGGACTGATTGATGAGTGATCGGCCCGTATTTTTCCGGAATCTCTGAAAGAACCGACGTCCCTGCGGCATACATTAATCACGAGGTATGAATATGCCGACTGTCGAGAAACTCCATCCAGCACAATCGCAACTTCAGGCATTCGCTCAGGGCCGCTTGTCCGCTGACGAACTGGCTGCGATTGAGATCCATATTCGCGACTGCGATTTGTGCTGCCGAAATCTGACCAACGTAACGACCGACGACCGTCTTGCAAAACTGGCGCGGGAAGTTCATGCGCGGGACTCTGGCGCGCGTGGGCCGGCGCTGGCGGATACGCGCCTGATGAACTGCGACGACAGCGATTCCGTTGCCGTTGAAGGGAAGGTCGGTCATCCGGATTCCACGAAGTCTGAAAGCGAACCGGAACAGGTGCCGCCCGAACTGCGCGACCATCCACGGTATCGCATCGTTAAGATTCTGGGCAAGGGTGGCATGGGAGTCGTGTGGCTGGCCGAGCATCAGATGATGCAGCGCATGGTCGCGCTGAAAGTGATCAGTTCGCGATTTACATCCGGTCGCGAATCGGTTGAGCGGTTTCGTCAGGAAGTTCGCGCTGCGGCACGCTTGACGCATCCCAACATCGTGACTGCATTCGACGCCGAACAGGCCGGTGATCTGCACTTTCTGGTCACCGAATACGTTGACGGTCGCAGTCTTGAACAATGGGTTCTGCAGCATGGTGTTCTGACGGTCGCGCAGGCCTGCAGCACGATTCGGCAAGTCTGCAGCGGGCTGCAGCACGCGCACAATCACGGCATGATTCACCGCGACATCAAGCCGCAGAACCTGATGCAGGCCAAGAACGGCAAGATCAAGATCCTCGACTTCGGACTCGCGCGGCTGGAACAGCAGGCCGAGAAAGTGTCGCAGACGGCGAAAACCGAGTTGAGTCTGACCGCCGTGGGAATGGTTCTCGGCACGCCGGACTTCATGGCTCCGGAGCAGGCGGCCGACTCAAGTTCTGCGGATGCGAGATCCGACATTTATTCACTGGGCTGCACACTGTTCTTTTTGCTTGCGGGGCGAGCCCCGTTCGAGGCCGGTTCGTTCATGGAGATGATTTCGAGCGGCATTCAGAGACCAATGACCGCCCTCAACTCGCTGAGGTCAGATCTTCCCTTGGAACTGAACCGGGTGATTGAGAAAATGACGGCTCCACGGCCGGAGCATCGATTCCGCTCCGCTGCGGAAGTCGCCGACGCGCTCGCTCCGTTTTGTCAGCCGGTTCAGAGTGCGACGAATCCCGTGCGGGCGAAACCTCCGGCTGACAAGCCGGTGCCAACCGACAAGCCTGCGCCAACCGCAGTTCAGGCGTCGCCTGGAAAGCGAGTTCCCGATTCAGAGCGACCGCCAGAACCTGCCGTGCGACCGCGTTCTTCTGGCCTGCCGCCGGCACGTCGCAATTCACGGACTCGGCGAAGTGGCTCGACAAAGTTGGCCTCGGTGCAGAGTTTCTTTCGCCGCTCGCGGTGGAAACTGCTGGTCGGGACGGCGGGTTTGATCTTTGCAGCATTGCTGTTCGCGGTTCTCCTTCCCGATGGATCGATCGATTCTTTGAACGAGCCCGTGGGTGATTCTGCCAGTGATTCTGCCAGCGATTCTGCAACCGTGATACCGAAGCCGCCTGACACTGTTGCGCCGTCAAGCGACAGCAAACCCGGAGTTGCTTCCGGCACTCCTCCCCGGATCTTGTACCTGGTTCCGGCGACCGAATTCTGGTGGGGTGACGTCGCGCCATTCTTCATACTGCAGAACAACGGCACGATCAAATTGACGCTGACATCCTGGACGAATTCCGCCACTTCGATTCACGCGGATGGCGAGCCGGTGCCAATCCCGCTTTTGCTGTCAGACGCGAAGGCGACCGACT
>JAYTAK010000945.1:0-3100 GCA_043737515.1 Candidatus Kuenenia sp.
CTTTTCGGGGCCCCACATCGTGACGCCCGCATGGCGACCATCTTTGGCAAGCAGATAAAAGCTCAGGCCAAAGTCCGGACGACCGTCCTTGTCGCGCAACCGCGGCTCGGTAGTCTTTGCGACTCGCCGCAGGACTTCCATTCCGGCTTCTTCAGGAGACGCTCCGTTGCGCATCAGTTCCACGGCGGCAAACGAACACATGTTCTGCAGATTCGCTTCACCTCGTCCCGTGCTGCCGCAGGAACCAATTTCGTTGTCGCAGTACAAACCCGCACCGATGATCGGGGAATCGCCGACGCGACCTGGAATCTTGAACGCAAGGCCGCTCGTCGTCGTTGTGCAGGCAAAGTCACCGGATCCCGTCATCGCTGCACAGTGAATTGTGCCCGTCGGACGTCGAAATCTCATGGGTGACATGTTTGCCGCGATTTGTGACTTTTCTGTAACGGGAGTTCCATCAAGCAGCATCGAATTGCGGCGGAAGAATTCGGCGACAGGAATATCAGTCTCGTCCGGATCAGGAAGCCAGTCGTCTTTGTCGCTGAGCGTCTCCTTCCAGCGTAACCAGATTTTGCGCGCCAGTTCGGTCAGCAGGTTTTCTTCGGGAAATCCGTGTGCCTTGGCAAAATCGAGGGCACCCGCACCGACCAGCAGCACATGGTCTGTGCGACGCAGAACTTTCAGCGCCACCTGTGCCGGGTGACGAATGTTCTGAATCGAAGCCACCGCACCAGCGCGATGCGTCGGCCCGTGCATCACGGCGGCATCAAGTTCGACAACGCCGCGTTCGTTCGGCAATCCGCCATAGCCGACACTCGTGTCGTTGGGGTCGTCTTCGACAATCGCGACACCTGCAACAACGGCATCCGCCGGATCTGTTCCGGCCAGAATCAGGTCGTACGCTTTTCGTGTGGCCTCCAAGCCGTTGGCGGACGACACGACTTTGACTTTACCAGCCGCTGCACGAGACGAATTGGCCGCTGCGGCAGTCGTCGTTGACGTTGGCCCGATTGCGATCGCAGCCACACCGGCAACCTGCATGAAAGCTCGACGCGACACGTCTGACATTGGTTCTGACTCCATCGTTTTTTGGCGAGGGGACTGTTTCATCGACTTTGGGCGGGATTTTCGAACGAATCAAGCATGATCGCGTGCAGTATAAAGCCGGGCTCGCAATCATGGAGGTTAAACATTTCATCAAGGACCACAAGCTGCGGCCCAATATTCAGGCGAATTTCAATGGAACAGTGTTTGCATCTTCTTGTCGGTCGTTTTTGGATCCTGCCGGATTGGCAGAAGGGTACTTTCTTCCAAATCATTCCCGATGCATGGAGAATGGCATTACCTCGTTCGCCAGGTCGATTGCAATCTGCCGAAAACTCGGGACGATGCGGCAACAGGAACTGATTCCGCCTTGAGTTGTAAATCTGAACAATAGTCACACGAGGAAGTCATTTGATGAGTTCATCGCCAAAGACGTCACCTGACGTCATGATTGAAGCTCGCGGTTTGAGCAAGTTTTACGGTGAATTCGCGGCCACGCGAGACGTCACGTTTTCGGTCCCGCGCGGTCAGATCTGCGCTTTTCTGGGGCCAAACGGGGCTGGGAAAAGCACCACGATGAAATTGCTGACAGGATTCCTGGCACCCAGCCGAGGTGAATCGTTTCTTGCCGGAATTAACGTGGGCACAGATCGAATCAAGGCCAGCGAATCGTTGGGTTATCTGCCGGAAAATGGCCCGCTTTACGTCGAAATGACTCCGCAAAGCCTGCTCAAATACATGGGTGAAGTGCGAGGTCTTTCCAGCGATACATTGGCTCGCCGCATGGCGTGGGTGTCAGACAAGTGTTCGCTGTCTGAAGTCTGGCGAAAGCCAATTTCCAAATTGTCGCGAGGATTCCGGCAGCGAGTCGGCATGGCCCACGCGATGCTGCATGATCCGGACGTCCTGATTCTGGACGAGCCCACAAGCGGCCTTGATCCGAATCAGGTTCACCACATGCGTGATTTGATCGTCGAGCTGGCGAAGACGAAGACGATTTTGCTTTCGACGCACATTCTGCAAGAGGTGCGAGCCGTTTGTAATCGCGTGGTGATGGTTAACAACGGGCGAGTTGTGTTTGACGGGCCGACGGCAGATCTTGGTTCAAACGAAGTCGATATGGAAAAACAATTCCGCAAGCTGACCCACAGCGCTGCTTGAGATTGATCGGCCAGCGTGGGTGATTCATATTACAGTCGGGTATTAGGATGCAGGTGTGTTCATGGTTCGAAGTCATGTGATTCTGGCGGTTGCCAAACGAAACTTTCGCAGCTACTTCTCAGGCATTCTGGGGTATTTGTTCATCATCGTCTTTTGTGTGGCGTCTGCGGCCCTTGCGTTTTCGTCCGCATTTTTTGCGGCGAATCAGGCCAACCTGGATCAGCTTACTTTATGGTATCCGTGGCTTCTGCTGTTTGTGATTCCAGCAATCACGATGACAACGTGGTCGGACGAAAGGAAGTTGGGAACCGACGAATTGCTGTTCACAATGCCTGCCACGGACTTTGAAATCCTGACGGGAAAATATCTGGCGGTGATGGCTGTTTATACAGTCGCACTTGTATTTTCGATGATCAACATTCTGGTTCTGGCATGGCTGGGTTCGCCGGACGCCGGGTCGCTGCTGAGCACGTATCTGGGATATTGGCTGGCAGGTGCCGCGCTGCTCACTGCAGGAATGCTGGCGTCATCGCTCACGAACAACGCCACCGTGGCATTCGTGCTGGGCGTCGTGTTTTGCTGTGTTCCGGTGATGCTGTTCTATGCAACGGATATCATTGAATGGTTGTTAAGCGTACGCGGATCAGCGGTGAGTCTGTACGATCTGCGATCGATCGTGACGTCAATCAGTCTGCAACAGCAGTTGCAGGACTTCAGCGTCGGCATCCTGCCTCTGTCGGGAATCGCATGGTTCGCGTTCTTCGCTCTTGTGATGCTGTATCTGAATCTGATTGTGATCTCCAAACGCCGCTGGGCTGCCAGTCAGCAATTGGGCATGGGATTTCAGTTTTGCATTCGGGCGGTGTGCCTGCTGATTACCTGCGGAAGCCTGCTG
>JAYTAK010000946.1:0-7085 GCA_043737515.1 Candidatus Kuenenia sp.
ACCAGTGCGGCCCCCGTCAGAGACAATGCAAGGCCAAGCTCATACGTCAGAAAATTCCGCGTTCGCAGACGCTGAGTTTCAACACCACCTGTGCCGGTCGCACGCTCCTGATTGGTTCCGTCCTGCCATGCCACTTCAACCTGGATGATCGACGTCAGCAGCGACAGTCCCGAGAAAATCAGTTCCAGTTTCAACCCATCTGTAACCCCCAGCAGCAGGAGCCCTCCGGAGATTGCCAGCAGCAATGTCAGCGGAATGGGCTTGAACGCTTCAGGGCGATCCTGGGAGACCAGCCAATACGCTGCGATTCGGGGAATCACCAGGAACAGGATCAGCATTTCCACAATCATAAACCACGGACTGAAAAATGGTCCAAGCCAGGAACTGACAAGGTGCCCGATTGGCAGGTCACTGCAGTCGAACGCCAGTCCCACCGTTGCCATCAGTGGATCAAGGGCCGTGTGCCGAAAACCAGTCACGACGGCAAAAAGCGAGAACAATGCAAGCCCGACGATCAGATGCACGGTGATCAGATTCCGCACGAAAACAGCAAAATTCGTCCGCCCGTCCCCTGCTCCCCTGGGAGCAAGATAATTGCCGTGACGACGCAGCCAGTCCAGCGGAGCGGACCGATTATCGCCCAATGTCTGCTCAACCTGCACGGCAGGATGCACGTTGGGAAAAGCGCCGGGATTGTGCGGTCCACTGGATCGCATGCGATCGTACATCCGGCCTAGAAAACTGCCAATGTAGCCTCCTCCGGAAACGGTCGAAAGAAAATCCATTCGTCTCAGAAGCTGCCCGCGGGCAAGGGATTGCAGGACGCCGAGACATAGTGTTGCACTGCGAATTCCGCCTCCCGACAGAGCAAGCCCGGTGACACTTTCGTGCCAGCGTCGCTGCGGTGTCCCCTGCTTGGCGCCAGGTATCGGTTCATGGACAACGGGTTGCTGACTGCTGTCCGGCAAACAACCTCGCCGATCTTCAATGGCCTTGATTTCCAGATCGAACAGCTCGTTCGGATACACATTCGAATCGATGCTTACGTTCTTTCGGGCATCTTCCAGAATGACATCTGCAGCCTTTTCGCTGGCCATGTAGATATTGGTCACAATGAAGTAACCGGGAATCTTTGGAAAAATCGAGGCGTCAACAACTCGTAACCCACTCACGCCCCGCACGCGAAATCGGCTGTCAAGTACCGCATTCGGATCAGCATCAGCCCCCATGCGGCAAGTTCCGCAGGCATGGTGCCCCCAGGCATCGCGACGAATCCACTCATTGATCTTCGCGGTGTTGTCGAATGGCGCGACCTGAGGCCCGGGATGCGTTTCACCCTTCACAACTTTCCCGGCTCGTTTGATGATTCCTCGCGCAAACCGGACACCTTCCGCCAGTGCCAGCACATCGGCGTCGGACTCGCTGTCCTGCGGAGACGTTCGCGTGCGGAACGAATGGAAGTTAATCAGCGGCGTATCGCGCGGATCACCAGAACGCAGTCGGACGATGCCTTCATCATTGTGCGTGTGGGATTTCAGGATGATCCAGGTAAACAGATTGTGGGCTCGGGCCTGCGAGTACCCGACTGCGTAACCGCGAAACTCCAGCGGCACTCCAAAGATAAACAAATCAGGCTGAGCCAGCTCGGGCCTCGATCGCTTCAGGATTCCCAGAACACCGCCGTTGCTCGCATACAGTCCTGTGCCGCGATTACGCCACTCTCTCAGATATCGGTCTGGTTCCGACGGGTTTACCGGCAACGTCAGTGGCGCATCGCGGAGGATGTCGAAATCCTGCTTCATCTCGCAGACCACCGACACTTCATAGCGGTCCTGCAGATTGCGACCGACTCCCGGTGATGCCACTTTGCATTCCACAGAGCTGGACCAGTACGTTTCCGCATCACGATCGATGGTCGATGCATCCACGCCAATCTTTCCGTCGGCTGTTTTTGGACCGATCCCGGACAACATCAGGATCTGCGGAGTATTGAACGTCCCGCCGCACAGGATCACTTCGCCGCCCGAACTCACACGGACTTCGCGAACGTCCCCATCGGCCTGCGCAGGATCGATACTGGCTCGGTACAGCTTTGTCCCGTGCTGGTAACGCACACCGACGGCGCGGGGCGCAACGGCGGGGTCGTCCGATTCCTTTTCAAGGATCACTTCCGTGACCAGGCACTCCGTTCGGATCTCCAGGTTGTTCGGATGGTTTCGAAGGGCATCCATCAGCAGCTCGCGCGGGCTGCTGCGACGACCCAACTGAGCATACGGAGTCGCTGCATTCTGCACGGCATTGGTCGATTTGCCGTAGATCGCCACTGGGATCTGTACAACTCCTTCCGGACTCGTCCGCTGCTTCACGGAGTGATTCGGATCCAGTGACTGTCGGATTCTGCCCTTGAGAAACGTACTGACCAGTGACCATGCTCGATCCAGGCCCGCTGCCTTTGACTGCCGGAGCGCGGCTTTCAGCATCACGATCAATTGCGGATCGCCCAGCCCCAGCGAAAAATCGGCCACACTGGTATGCAGCCATCCACCGAACCCGTGTCGACCACCGGTATCCGGAGTAAACCCAAACAGCCACCACAGGCAGTTCCTGACATACCGACACGTCTGCCGAAAGTACGTTTGCTGACTGGCTTCCGGAGGCGGCAGATAATCGTTCCGCTCCAACTTTTGAAAGTAGGCTCGCATCTGCTCGCCGCGCCAGGTTGGGTCGTTCACAAACTGAGCGAGATCGTCCCAATCGGAATCGGGGCCAGCCAGCGTGATCATGGCGTTGTGAATCGTGCAACCGCCAACACTTGACGCGCGAGGATAGAAGATCCCGTTTTGCTGAGGCACCTCAGGATTGTGTGCGTTCGGCGGATACCATTTGGGATCTTTCGGGATTCCGTTCGCAGGTTCACCTTTGCCGTTCGAATCGTAATGTTCGACAAAAAATCGCCATGCCAGATCGGGGTGTTCCGTAGAAACCGTATGCAGCACCGGCACGCGCGTCACTTCATTGGCCGGATGAGCCGCGGGCAGTGTTCCATGATTGGAGCCTGCTTCCAGCACAAGGACCCGCTTTTCACGCTGAGCCAGCCGCGCCGCGAGAGGCGCGCCACCGGCTCCGGTCCCTACGATGATGTAGTCATAGAGATCTGATTTCTGTTGATTGCCTGGATCGCCGGATGCGTCAGCCATCGCCCTATTCCTTTGCTCTTGGTAACTGTCCTGGTTCATGCAGGAGCACACTGGTTCATACAGGTGATCCGTACACCGCAGGCTCCTAAAAGTCTGCCGACCGCACAGATGTCTAAAACGTCTTCAACAATTCGATCAGCGCATTTTTGTCGTCGTCTGACATTTGATCGAACCATTCGAAGTAATGCCCTTTGTCCATCACAAAGTCCGGGCATTTGTTGACTGACAATAAAGCAGGAGCCACTTTTCCGCGAAGGACACGTTGTTGTTCCTCCGGACTCAAATGCCGTGATTCGATTTCGGAAAGTCCCAGAACCGTGTCGCGAATGGCTTTCTTCAGCTCCGCCGGATCTGCTTCTGAGTTCAGGTTGGCCAGCAGATTGACGGGTGTTCCGGCGGGAATCGGTCCAAGCCTCAGATCATCAAGACTTCCGGAGTTGAAATAGACGACTCCGCTGAGTAACAAAGAGACCGTAATGGCCAGATAACCCGTCCACCGCACCCACTTCTTCGACAACGGCAGCCAGAGCACGATGCCCCCGATAATCAGCGGGAAAACGACCAGCCGCGCCGGACGAACCGTGCTGAACCATGTCAACCAGCGGTTGTCAGGATATTTGCTGGCGGCAAAGAACAGGGCCGCCGCGATGGCTGCCAGCCCAAGCAGGGTGATGCTGGCAGACTTCCGTCGAGTTTCCCCACTGACTGCCAGCAGAACCCAGGCGGTCAGAAACAGGATGGCACCCGGCAGCCAGAGCGGATTAATGTCATCCAGCCATGGGAAGCGTTCTTTTAGTCCGGACACGAATGGAATTCGCTGCGCAATCTCCGGGACGTTTTTGGCTGCAATCACAAGATAGGTCTCCTGCGGTGTGCGCCAGATCAGACCATGATCACGTTTCAAACGTTCTGCCGTGGCATCGTTGTAGCTTGTGCTTTGCCGGCGACGTTCGGGCCAAAGCAGTTTCCGCATGCCATCATCAAAGGCCTCCAGACGACCATTTACAGACGGGTCATTGTTGAACAATCCCAGACTGTTGTTGTGCAGATAGGGGGCAGTCGCCCAGATCGAGACCAGCGTCGGAACGCGATAATAACCCGGGCCGCCGCCTTTCATTGGCGCTCCCGCAGGTGTCTTGTGCCGTGGCGAGAAGGTGTCGAATCCGCCAGCTTCGCCCTGGTATGGGTTGAAGAATTCGATCTCACCGGGAGATGGCAACTGTTGATAGTCCATCGAACTGAAATCCTCCCACATGTGCCCCGACATCGCGTTCGTCGCCATCGCTCGCGCAGCGTTCGTTTTGAGCAGCGTGATGGGGATGCGATAGTCAGTGGAAAGAAAATTGTTCAGCCAGAACTCCGGTTTCTCAACAACCTCTGCTGCCCACTTCTGGTACTCGGAATGCTGCAGCCACTGCCCCGGATCATGATCCCAGTGCTCACCGTTGTCTGCCCACTCGTCGCGCAGCTTCAGTCGTTCGTCTGCAAGAGCGGCGTACGTTTCACGATGTAACACTCGGTACGGATTGTCATTGGGTTGCTGGCTAAAAATCGCGAACTCGCTGCTTTCAGGCTGAATACTGGAATGACAGACGATGCAGTTCTGAGCAAATACCTGACGTCCCTGTTTCAGCTTCGTGACGTCAATCGACGTGACGGGATTTCGAACTGGAAGCGTGATCTTCGCAGGCGTCACAATCGTCGTCGGCATTGCCGGAGCATCGGATGCAGCGATTTGTGCCTGTGTCTTTGATGTCCCCGACGTCTCTGCCGTCCCGACAACCCCCTCTGCTTTCGGAACGACCAGTCGTTCAACTCCTCCCTTTGTTGCCAGCAAAGGCATTGCGGAAGACACCTTCAGGAAATAGTCCCTGAGCGGGCCAACTCGTCGCGTTGTTGCATGCCAGTAAACCGAATGCTGTACGCAGTCTTCCAGCGCAAAGGGCTCCTGAGGCGTCAAGCCCAAAACTCGCTGATGGATCTGGTTCCAGCGTTCCCAGTAACTGCCGATGTTCAGGAAAACTCTTGCCAGCGAACCATAGGCACCGATCGAATCTGCTCCGTCGAGCAGTACCCGTGGCACATGTCGATCGCTGCCGTTGGAAGATTTCAATTCCTCACTGAGTCCGTACTCACCAAAGATCTTCCTCCACTGTTCCGGAACCGGATCTTTCGCATTCGGTGGAGGATTTTCTCCGGGACTGCCCCAGATGGATGGCAATCGCGCACTGGCATTGGACTGCTGTTCCGGCGGATTGCGAAACGACACCAAAGCGCGTTCCGGAAGTCGAAAGACCGGGTTCATCGCATTGGGATTGTTGATGTTGTCCGACGCGATCAGTGATGTGTCAATTGTGCCCGGCGGCTGGCTGTCCAGGAGGTGATACACGAAATTGTCCTTTGGCAGCACGTTGCCAAATGTTGCTCGCGCCCGCAGGTACTGTGCTCCGATATTTCCGGAGATGTTTGCCCATTGCGGATTCGTCAGGTCGGACGGTGGATTCAACGGATGCCATGATGCATGGCAGAACGCACAGCTCATCCCCACACGAAACGGTCGAACGAGTTTGGGATCCCGAAAATACGAATCGTCGTCGTAAAACCTTGCTGCCTGCCACTTCGCCCGGGCCTCTGCGGTGAAGTACGGATTGGGAAACAATCTCAGACCGACGACACCGCTGGAGAGCCCATAAATATCCGGCGGAGGAATCCTGTCTGTTCCATAGTCGCTTTTCTGCTGCTGGCTTTCTCCGCCTTCAGAGCCACCTTCATTCGGGGCGTACGCTTCGCTGCTGTTCGCATTGGACTCGCCACTGACCGCCGGGTCGGAGGTAGAGCGGTCTCCCATTTCCTGAAGGTATTCATCAGGCGTGTCGTAACGATAATCATCTGGCCTTTCTGTCGCATCGCCACGGTAGACCGCAAGTCCTCGCTGAGACTTATGGGTGCCTTTTGCGATCTGGTCAAATGTTTGCTTCAGATACGCTTTTCGCCATCTTCGCAACGATTCGTCGTTCGGCTGATCCAGCCACAGGTCGAATTCATCGGCCTCGATCATTCTTGCTGCTCGCATCCCGGGTTCATTGATCATTCCGGCCTCATTGAACCGCTGCGATCGCCGACGTGAATCCAGCAGTTTCAGCAAGTCGATGAAACCGAGTTCTGCACGAGTCAGGTCATCCCAGAATCCTTCATTCCCTGCGCACCAGATCATCCAGGTATTGCGACCGAAGAATTCCTCTTCCGCCAGTTTTGGATCCCCTGGTGCAGACGATGCGAGCACGTCGCCTGGCGTCTTGCCGTCCGCCAACTGCAGATCGATCAACTGGTGCGCAGTGTCAGGACTGCTGACCATGTCCATGCCTTTGAAATAGTCAACCTTCTTCCTGGGGTAGAAGTAGGCATCCGCAGCATGATCCAGGGAAATCCCTTCCGACAACGCTCGTTTGTGCGCTTCATCGTCGGCGACCGGTTCTTTGACCTGCCCCGCGCCGCAACCGCAAAGGCCGAACAATAACGCGCCATGCAAAAAGACCGCCTGCATGGAAAACCACGAATATCCTGAGACTGCTGACGAACGTGCCCGACACGTCCGAGGGCGTTCTGTTGACATACAATCGTCCTCAACTGAAACAAAATCTTGACGCGGGCTTCGCCCGCAACCGAATCTCTTTTGCCGCATCAATGTCTTCGCCGCCGTGTCTGGTGCGAGCCGACGGAGCGGCTCGCCTACGTAGGTCCGCCGCTCCGCCGGCGGACATCTGTCGCTTCGCGGAAATCTTCTCAGAGTCACTGGTGTGTTCCGCAGACGCTTCACACACCCTACCTGAATCACTTGTCTTCGCCGCCGTGTCTGGTGCGAGCCGACGGAGCGGCTCGCCTACGTAG
>JAYTAK010000947.1:0-3099 GCA_043737515.1 Candidatus Kuenenia sp.
GCGAGCGAAAAGAGAAAGGAGCAGATTACAGGCTGAAAACATGGACGGTCGGCTCGCGCGAGACACGGCGGTCGAAGCCCGCGCCAAGAAACAACTGAAGAAAGGTGCGAAACACAATGCCTGTCGAAACCAATCCCTATCATTCTGATTCTGAAAGCGTACGCCCGGTCTTGCCGTTTTGGACCAGGGTTGTCGCAGGTGCCGTGGGATTGGTTGTCTTCCTCGGAGCATCCTCGACGCTTGGGATCTTCCTGTTCGCGTTGCTTGTGTTGAGTGCCGGGAGAACTCAGCCATCCCCGATAGGCTCCGCCGCGCTGCTGGAGACGTCCGCACAACGACTGATCCTGACCTTCGGAGGCACTCTCGTCGCGTTGTTATCCTTCGCACTGGCTGCTTACGTCGTGTCACGAATTTTGCGGAGTCAACACCTGACAGCGGAACTCGTGTTCCGCAGGCAGGCATTGCAGGCCACCGTTAATGAAATGCACGCCGCCGTGCTGGAACAGAAAAACGCTGAACGGTAAGCACGTACTCATGCCCAATCGCGCAGGACGGGTCCTGAGTCAACTCCGGCAGTTTTCGCCGGTGCCGTGTGACAGCAGGTAACATGGGTTGGCGATGCATCCTGCAATCGCTTCTGTCAGCACTGCCGTAACATTGCGTTTAAGTCTTCAAATCCCGGCTTCCGATAGTCCGAGATGTGAAGCTGCGCGGATCGATTCGGCGCGCTGTCGGGGGGCGGTTGTATCGACTTCCAGCGGGGGAACGCAGGGATGACCATGCTGAAGTTTCTGAAATCTGTCCGAAGCGGACTTGATCGAACAAGTGTGCGAGCGTTGGTTGCCGGTGCTGCTGCAATCGCGCTTCCGGTCTGCGCTGCTGCGGATGAGCCGCTTGTCACCAACGTCGGTCGCTTCGAAATTCCGTTCGATGTCGAAGCCGACCCCGGACAGCAGCCGGAAGGCTTCGCGGTCCTGTTCGGTTCGCAGGATGGCGGACGCAACTGGGAAAAACTGAATACGGTTCCGGCGGCAAGTGGCAGCTTTACGTTTTCCGCCCCGCGCGATGGTCGCTATTCCTTTGCCATCCGCACCACCGATGCTCAAGGAAATCTGCAGCAGGCCATTCAGGGCAGCGCGCCGGAACTGGACGTTGTAGTCGATACCGTTGCGCCCGAAATTCGACTGGATCTTCTGGATGTCGGCACTGGTCAGGTCCTCATCAACTGGGTCACCAAAGATGCTGCGGTCGTGCCGCAGACACTGATGATCGAGTTTGCCGACGGCACCGACGGACGCTGGAAACCCGTGCCGCTGACAGCCGCAGCCAGTGGCCAGACATCGATTCTGGCTCATGCCGGTTCAGTGGTTTCTGTACGATCTGCAGTCCAGGACGCAGCGGGCAATCAGGGCGAAACTTCCACGCAACTGGTCTTGAAGTCGCCCGTAGCCGCCGGAAATGTGGTTCCGGGAAATCAGTCTTCACCATCGATCGCAGCACCACTGGGCCCGTCACCGTTTCCTGGTTTGAATCCATCCACTTCGGGTCCGTCAATCACTGTCGGCAGCATCAATGCCGCAACTGGTTCTCCGCAGATGCAAACCGGTGATGCATCCGGCGGGTTCGTGCAGCCACAGCCAACGTACTCGTCAAGTCCCGTCGTCTCGTCCGGACTACTGACGACGGTTCCCGCGCAGGAAGCATCGTTCCAGTCAGCCGCCGGGGCTCAGGTTGTCAATCATCACATCTTTGACCTCGAATACCAGGTTGACGATGTAGGACCGTCCGGTGTGAGCGCCGTTGAACTCTTCGTCACCGAAGACGGCGGACAGCACTGGTTCACTTATGGCAACGACGACGATGTCCGCAGCCCGGTTCTGATCGACACGCGCGGTGAAGGCACGTTTGGGTTCGCCGTCCGGGTTCGCAACGGACTAGGTTTCGCCGATGACGCGCCTCAACCGGGGCAGGCACCAGAAATGGTCGTGACCGTGGATGAGAGTCTGCCGATGATTGAACTCGCTCAGCCCACGATGCGGACCGATGGCTTTGGCACGATTCAACTTTTGTGGCATGTCCGCGAGCAGAATCCTGCCAGCACGCCTGTGCGTCTGGAATACGCCGCCGCACCGAACGGCCCGTGGACGCCGGTGTTCGACTGGCAGTTCGACCAAAGCGGATATCAGTGGGGCGTGCGTCCTGGCACGCCGACGCAGTTGTACTTCCGCCTGCTGGCGCGTGACGCCGCTGGCAACGTCGCCACAGCTCAAACCATGCAACCCGTCGTCGTCGATCTTCGCCGACCGGTCGGGCGTCTGTTGCGCGTTCAAGCTGTTTCTCAGCCAGGGATCAGCAATTAACGTGTGCCTGATGGCGTGAACTCGGAACAATAACTATCCTGCCGCAGAGTCCAACTTTCCAGGATGCGCATGTACCGTTTCACCCGATGACCACATCCACCGATCCGCCAGACGATGAGACGCCCGAGTCTGAAGATTCGACGGCAGGAATCATTGCGTCGGACGACAACACGGAACACTCACCAGCCGAAGCAGACGCCGCCACAGCTCCCAGACCCGCCCGCTCAAAGAAGTCGCCGTCCGACAAGTCGGTGGCCGTGGTGACTGGTGCGGCCCGTCGCGTTGGACGTGAAATTGCTCTGGCCATGGCGGAACGCGGACTCGCGGTCGTGGTGCATCATGGAACTTCCACCGTGGAAGCCAACGTGCTCGTGAATCGTATTCGCGGTCAAGGCGGAACGGCAGTCGCCGTCAGTGCGGATCTGCGAGACCCGCGCGCGGCCGCGATGTCCGTGTTTGAAGCTGCCGCTGAACTGGGCGAAGTCACGACACTCATCAACAGCGCCGCCGTGTTTCAAAACCGCGCTCTGCCCTGGGTGGATCTGTACCACTGCAACGTACACTTGTCCGTCAATCTGCTGGCACCGATCTTCCTGGCTCAGCAGTTCATCCGACAGCTCGGTGAAGGCCAGCGCGGCCATATCATCAATATCCTCGACTGGCGCGCGCAACGTCCGGGGGCCGATCATCTTGTCTACACCGCGACCAAGGCCGCACTGTCGAGCGTCACGAAATCGCT
>JAYTAK010000948.1:0-3099 GCA_043737515.1 Candidatus Kuenenia sp.
CTGGCTCATGGGAACGAAGAAGACGGGTAAGGGTCGGCGAAAAATTGGTCGCAAGAAGCGACGTATGCGAGCCAAGATTCGGCACCGTAAGGGCTGATCGTATGGGTTGAATCGACGGTATCGTTCGTGCGATTTTTCAGATGCTGAAGTTTGCTGATTCCGGTGAGCTTGACATCTCGTTCGATAAGTTGAATCCTAGTGTTGATTGTCGTGTTGCGGTTTTGCAACATGACGATTCCCGCCTTCCTTCTGGGGATTCACCATGCCTCGATTTGACCTGCCTTGCCGTATGCTGACCACCGTTCTGGTCTTCTCCCTTTGCTTGCTGCCTGCGATCGCTGATGATACGTCGTCTGCGGCAGAGCGTTCTGGCGCAGAAAAAGTGCGTCTGCAGATTGAGCAGACCGCACTCCAGAAGCAGGCTGCTGAAAAAGACCTGACGCTGCGCCAAGGCGCGGCGGCGGTTGCCGGAGAGCGCGTCAAGGAATTGCAAAAACAGTTGGATGAGGCGCAGCAGCGCGCCACTGCAGAAACAGCTCAGGTTCAAACGCTGCAGCAATCGGCGGACGCAATTGACACGCAGCTTTCAGAATTGACGGCAGCTCTTCCGCAGCACGAAGCTGCTGATCAGCTCGTCCTGACTGCTGGCAAAGTGTCGCTTCGTCTTGCCAGTATGACAGCCGCTCAGACTCAGTTGCAGAATCAGCTCGGTACACTCCGAAAATCTTCCGTCGAATGGCGCAGCAAGGTTTCCGACGCGGAACAGAAGATTGCCGCCATCACCGCGCAGCGCCCGGAACTTGAAAAGAAGTCCACCGAAGCCAAAGCAGCTTTGGATGCTGCCGACGCAGTGGTCACTGCAGCGCAGGTGGCCATGACGACGGCACAGACCAATGTCGATTCAATGAACGTTCTGCTTGCAGCGCAGGAAGAACAACTGAAGTCGGCGACGATGTCGATCGAATCACTCGCGAAATCCGTCGCTTCGCTGGAAAACTCACTCAACACACTGCGTGAAGCCTCAAAACTTACGGGAACCGACGCTTCCACGGCGATTCAGGGACTGGAGAAAGCAATCGCCAGTTTTGTTCCGCTCAAGGCAAACACCGACGCCCTGCTGACTCAGGTGACTGCTCGACGCGACGATGTTGTTGCCAAAATCGCTGTCGCAAAGACGGAACTGGAAGTCAAGTCTGCCGCACACCAGGCCGCCATCGCTGCCGCTGAACCGATGCGAACCGCCTGGAAGACAGCAAGCGATGCGTTGGTGACAGGGGATACTGAGAGCGTGGCGTTGAAGATCGTCACAGCGGACGGCGCACGATGGCAGAAGATGCTGAACGCACAGTTGACTGGTCTTGAACCGTCATTGCAGAAACTGCAGGCCGAATCTCAGATCATCGCGAGTGAATCCCTTATCGCGAGTCGTCAGGCGGAAGCAGCATTGGAACCGCTCGGTCGTTTCGTTTCGTTCTCACGCGACGTCGCACCGATCTTCGCTCAGCGCTGCGTCGCTTGTCATAACACCCGCAGTCCCGGCGGGCGATTGAATCTGGATTCATTTGCGTCACTGTTAAAAGGTGGCGAATCAGGGGTAATCGTGACTGCCCACAACAGCGCGGAATCACTGCTGAGCACAATGATTGAAGACGGTTCGATGCCGAAAGACGCAGATCCGTTGTCCCCGGCTGAAATCGCGGTCGTCAAGCACTGGATCGATGTCGGGGCACCTCTGGACGCCGGTGTCGCGTTGACTGCCGATTTGTTCGATGTCATGCCTGAGCAGACTCAACCACTGCCGCCTGCGGAATACCGTGTTGCAATTCCCGTTACGGCGATCGCCTTCAGTCCCGATGGCAATCAAATCGCCTCTTCCGGATACCATGAAGTGCTCGTCTGGAACACCGCCGACAGCACACTGATTCGTCGCATTTCCAACGTCGCCGAACGCATCTATGACCTGGAATACAGTGCGGACGGAAGCACACTGGCCGTTGCGGCTGGCACACCGGGGCAACTCGGTGAAATGAAGTTGTTTTCTGCGGCAGACGGTCAACTCATTCGGACTCTCGCACGAGCCCGCGACGCGGTGTTTGCACTGAGCTTCAGCCCGGATGGCCAGATGCTGGCTTGTGCCGGGGCTGATCGGTCAATCGTGGTCGTCAAGGTGGCCGACGGAGCCGAAGTGGTGCGGATTGAAGATCACGCGGATTGGGTCATGGACGTCAACTGGTCCGCCAATGGCCAACGTTTGGTCAGCAGCAGTCGCGACAAGACCTGCAAGGTGTTTGAATCTGCAACCGGCAACCCGGTGATCACATTCAGCGGACATGGCGAACCTGTCTACTCCGCAGCCTTCCTGGCAGACAGCACGACCGTCGTCAGTGGTGGCAGTGATCGACGTCTTCGAGTCTGGAATTCAGCGGATGCGAAAGAGGTCCGGGCAATCGGCGGCTTTGGAGGTGACATTTTCAGAATTCAGATTATTCCTGGCGATTTGATTCTCTCTGCCAGTGGCGATCGCGCGGTCCATGAACACAAAGCAGCAGACGGAGCTGAACTTCGCAAAATGGAAGGTCACAACGACTGGGTCTACACGCTGAGCGCCAATCCTGGCCGCAAACTGATCGCCTCGGGCAGCTACGACGGAGAAATCCGCGTCTGGAATTCGGAAGACGGCAGCATGACGACTTCATTCATCGCCATCCCTAAACAGATTCCCGACCAAACGGTGGCCGCCCAGAAGTAGTTCCTTTCTGGGGGAAAAGAATCCTGCCGCAAGGCAACTTGCCGTGGAATGAAGGTCCAATCCTGAGCGCTGCGACGTCGAGAATTCCACCGCTCAGCAAACGTAGGGCGTTTGGTTTTACTGAGAAGATTTCCGCGAAGCGACAGATGTCCGCCTACGGAGCGGCGGACCTACGTAGGCGAGCAGCTCCGTCGGCTCGCACCAGACACGGCGGCGATGTCATTGATGCGGCAGAAGTGATTCGGTTGCGGGCAAAGCCCGCGCCAAGGGGTGCGATCCGTCCAGTCCGGGAAAACTGGGTGGAATTTGATGTGTTTGGCGGGATTTTGGGGTGGAGTTTGGAAATCGGG
>JAYTAK010000949.1:0-7078 GCA_043737515.1 Candidatus Kuenenia sp.
CCTGCCGGAACTGCGCTACGCTTGGTCCGGCCTACAGATTCAACGCGGAATCTTTAGCGCTGGCGACGCAACTACGTCTTCCCTGGATTATTTAATGACCTGTTTCAATCCTGCGGACGTTGCGGCGGGTTCGGGGTCTTCAAACGGCAACGAGCGAAGGAACTCAACCATGTCCTCGATCTGCGATTCGGTCAGATGACTTGTCACACCGTGTTCATCTCGCGAGTTAGAAGTCGTCAGGATCTCCTTCAGTGTTGCCGCCTTGCCATGATGCAGATACGGTGCGGAACGATAAAGTCCCAGCAGTGTCGGCGTGTCATATTTCGGTTCCATGCGTTCCGAAGGGTCGTCCTTGCCGGTTCCGACATCATGACGCACGATGTCGGCCACGGCACGCGGTTGAGAATCGGTGCACATCGGACCGGAATGGCATGTCGCACATTTTGTTTCGGAGGAGAAAAACAGCTTTTGTCCCCGCTGCGCGGATTCACTGAGGCCGTTTTTCGCGAAGGGACTCAGTGAATACTTGTGGAAGTTCGTGTATGCCGCCAGCGCATCCAGAGGTTTACTCCGGCCACTGAAAGGTTCACCCAGAGATTCAGGAAGTGGTTTCCGCATCAATCCCTGCCCCTGCATGAGCAGTCCCTGAATCGTGTGTTCAAAGTCCTGCACTTCGTCGCGATCTGCGGACCAGTGGACCGGATGCGTCCACGACAAGCCGGCCAGCGGCTGCGTATTCCTTAAGCCTTCAGGCTGCTGCCATGTGCGTCCGTCGGCATCGCCGTCCGGATGACAACTGGCGCAGGAAATCCAACTGCGGGAGGACATTGGCTGCAGAGCCGTATAAAACAGCTTCTTGCCGAGCAGCAGTTCTTCGCTGAGCGGATTCTTCGTGACCGCGACGCGGGCAATTTCTGTCCCGTCCGGAACCTGCAACACCACGATTTCAAAATCCAGCGCGTTGTAAATCAGCATCGCCTGGTCGTCAGGAGAAAACCGAATGGCACGCGGGTTACTTCCCAATCTCATACCCTTCTCATATTCCAGCTCGGCATAGTCGCCGGGGAGGATGCGGCAGAGATACATGTCATTCGTGCCTGCGAAGACGACGCCCAGACGTTTTCCGTCGGCCGAAATGTCACAGTCCCATGGATTCGCCGTGACTCGAGCGCCCAGCAGCGAATCCATCGGCACCCGCATGCGTGTGCCTGCCTTTTCTCCCGTCAGTCTTGACACTGACACATATGGAAAAATAGATCCGCTGCCGTGGGAAGCTGTGACACGCGAACGAATGTGCGTGAAGTACGCCTTCTGGTCGTCGGGTGCCAGGACGATCTGACGAGCCAGATTATCCGTTGAGGCACCGTCCCAGGCTTGCTGCACCGAGCCATCAGCCGTCGAGATCTTCAGCACTTTCGAAGTTTGGTATTCTGTCACCATCAGAAAACTGTCATCGCGACTGATGGCGACACCGCGCGGCATTTGACCGACCTGCCACGTTGCTGCGACCGTACCCGAGGCTGGATCGAGCTGAACGATCTGGCCAGGATATTCCAGCGTCGCATACAGTTTACTGCCGTCTCGTGTACTGACGACACCATACGGTTCGTCAAACACGTCGATTCGCCGCTCGATGGTGCCGCCATCCGCGTCCAGAATGGCAATCGTGTCATCTCCGTAAACGCAGCAGGCCAGTTGATGCGATGTGCCGATCCATGCGACGCCCTCCGGGTGCGACCCAACCGGGATTTCATGCTGAACTTTCAGTTCCGGCCAGCTCAGAATTGTCACTGTGCCGCTGTCGCGATTGGAACAGGCAACGTAAAGACCGTCACTGCTGAAGTTCATCAGCCCCGCTGAGCGAGTTTGAGCCTGTACGAGAGACGACGAACCAGCGATCGACATTGCGAATGCGACGAGTATCAGGAGTATTTGAAATCGCTTCATGATTTTGTGTTTCAGTGATGCCGCGAAGGCTGTCAGGCATGAAATCCGGTCCGGAAGCAAACTGTGCCGCCAGAAGATCGGATGACCATGGATGCGATTGTCGCGTGCAGGCATCAAGCGTGCAAGCGGCACGCGACATCAGATCTGGCTGGCTTGCCGGGGTTTCC
The DNA here is from genome assembly GCA_043737515.1 of Candidatus Kuenenia sp. Lineage (GTDB taxonomy): Bacteria > Planctomycetota > Planctomycetia > Planctomycetales > Planctomycetaceae > SXXK01. The sequence goes on from JAYTAK010000949.1 coordinate 2,115, forward strand.
TCGGCAGTTCGTCGCGTCCCAGCCATATTCCCAAGGCGGAGCAAGCGGGAAAGGTGAGCAGATTGATCCAGAACCAACCGGGGTACGGCAGCATAGCCATATTGAGAACCGCCAGCGCGAGCAGGATCAAACCGACCATGATGCCGTGGGCCGGGTGTCGGTTGAACCCCATTCGTGTGGCCATCCAGCAACTGGCAAACACCGACAACCACCATCCGATTGCGCAAAGCAGCAGCACTCCGGTCGGATAGCGGGCCACATGCTCCTTGCACGCCTCAATGTCGGACTGATCAACACTTGGCGGAAACGGATGCAGGATGGAACTGATGAATTCAACCCCGATGACACCGATAATCGCCAGGATTAAGGCTGCGATGACAGCCGCCGCTCCACGCATGGCTTTCACAAGCATTGGAACCCGTCCCTACTTTCAGTCTGTTGGAAGTCGCCGTCACACAATCTGGAGATCCGAATACGCTACCAGAAGAATCTGAAGAATCGAGCATTGTTGTCAACATCTCGATTTCTGCCTTCTGCCATTGTGGTTCTTCATCCGTAGTTCGGCTCTGCCATCCGCAGGACAACGGCATTGAAATGCTCCCTGCAGATGGCAAGGCCGGACTGCGGATGAAAGAAGGCGAGTATGGGGTCGGTGTTTCATCCGTGGACAGACCCAATAGGGATGCGGGCGAAGCTTGCGGCATGGCCAAAGCGACGATCACCTTCACTGGTGGCAGCAATTTCAAACAGAAACAGGTAGCTCTGAAGTCGAGCAGCCGATTGGAAACAAGGTCTTTTTTTTGGGAAAGTGAATTGGTACAATCCTGTGCATGAGTCTTCCCAGTAAATTATTTCACGCCTTAAAGACAGGTTTCATTCCTTCCGCCGCCCGGCGATCGCGGTGGCGTGCGATGGCGCGCAAAATCATGAGGATGAGCGATGCTCTGCAGGGATTAACTGACGAAGAGCTGCTGACGCGAGGCCGCAAGGTGCGGTGGGAGGCAAGGGCGGGCGTGCCGCTGGACAAATTGCTGCTCGAATCTTACGCCCTGGTCCGTGAATCGGCCCGGCGAGCACTCAAGATGCAGCACTTTGAAGTGCAGATCATGGGGGCCATCGCGCTGTTCGAGGGTCATATCGCCGAAATGCAGACGGGCGAAGGAAAGACACTCACCGCCACAATGCCTGCCTTCTTGCGAGCGTTGCCGGGGCAGGGTTGTCATGTCGTGACGGTCAACGATTATCTGGCGAATCGCGATGCCGACACGATGGGCCCTGTGCATGTCAAACTCGGGCTGACCGTCGGCAAGATCCTGGATGCGATGGAACCCGATGAACGCCGCACAAATTATGCGTGCGATATTACGTACGGCACGAGCAAAGAAATGGGGTTCGACTTTCTCCGCGATCGACTGCGCAAGGGAGCGATGACCGACGAAGGCGGAACGCAGGTTCGGCGTTATATCCGCACGCTGCAGGGGGCCGAAGAGCCGGTTCAACGCGGTCACTATTTCGCGCTGATCGACGAAGCCGACAGTATTCTGATCGACGAAGCCCGAACGCCGCTCATCATTGGTCTGACGCAGCCCAACGAACCAGCAACCGTCAACCTGTTTCGCTGGAGCAATCGCGCCACGTTTCAACTGGAACCGAAACGAGATTATGTTTATGAACCCGAACGTCGCACGGCATGGCTCACCGATGCGGGTTGCCGCAAAGTGGTTCTGATGTCCAAGCCGTCGCTGCTGAGTTCGATGGATACGGAACGCATCTATGCGCAGGTCGAGAAAGCGCTGACGGCTCGACACGCCTTTGAACTGGACCGCGACTACGTCATCGTGGAAAACAAAGTGGTGATCGTCGATGAGGGTACGGGACGCATCATGGACGGTCGCAAGTGGCAGGACGGACTGCATCAGGCGATCGAAGCCAAGGAGTTGATTCCGATCACGGCGGCGACCGGGGAAGCCGCGCGAGTCACGGTGCAAAGTTACTTTCGACATTACTCCCATCTGGCCGGAATGACGGGCACCGCGTTGCCGGCACGAGGCGAACTGAAGAAAACGTATCGCCTGAAAGTGACGAAAATCCCGACCAACAAACCGTGTATCCGCAAAGGCCTGACAACGCGCATTTTCAAGACGCAGGAAGCGAAGCGCGATGCCATTGTGGAACAGATTCAGCGATTGATCAAAGCCGGACGATCGATTCTGGTGGGCACGCCGTCGGTCGAGGCATCGGAAGCTTTGGGATTGCTGCTAAAAGATAAACGCATCCCGTTTCAAATCCTGAATGCACGTTATCACGAACAGGAAGCGGAGATTATTGCCAAAGCGGGCGAGGTGGGCAGTGTCACGATTGCGACCAACATGGCGGGACGTGGTACAGACATCATTCTGGATGATGATGTGCGCAAGGCCGGCGGCCTGCATGTGATTGCGACGGAAATCCATAGCTCGAAACGTATCGATCGCCAGTTGGTCGGTCGTTCCGCGCGTCAGGGCGATCCGGGGTCTTACCAGTTTTTCCTCAGTCTGGAAGATGAATTGCTGCGATGTCGCGAACCGAAAGAACGGCTGCGAAAGCAGCGGATGGGGATGGCGAACAAGCAGGGCGAACTCGGCCGAACATGGAACCGCTATTTTGTGAAAGTTCAGCGGTTTCTGGAGAAGACGCACCGCAAGCAGCGCAAGCATCTGCTCAAACAGGAACGCATGCGACTGGATCAGTACGAAAACATGGGGCTGGATCCATACCTGGAACTCACGGAATCGTGAGCGCGTAACAGTAAAGCCTTCAGACCTGTGGACTCGACGACCATTTCAGCCGACCACCGACTGGTTGTGATCCAGCGTAATCCGCGTTCCGGATCAGGGGCAGGTCGAAAAGAATTGCTGGTTCTGATTCGTGAGCTGCGATTGGCAGGTTATCAGGTCCGCATGTTTCGGTCTCGAACGACGCTCGACGCCTATCTGTCGATTCCGGAAAACGCCCTGAAGCTGCGGTGTATTGTCGCTGCAGGCGGGGACGGCACCGTCGCGGATGTGGCAAATCGCCATCCGGGTTGCCCGATTGCCGTATTGCCTTTGGGAACAGAAAACCTGCTGGCGCGTTATCTGGATCTGACTCGCTGCGGTCGGTCGCTCGCGGCCGTGATTGGCTCGGGGCAAATTCGGCGGTTTGATTCCGCGACGGCAAATGGACGACGATTCCTGCTGATGCTGAGTGCCGGCGTGGACGGAGATATCGTGCAGGCAGTTCATCAGGCACGCAAAAGCACGATCCGTCGCATCGGGTATGTCGTACCAACGCTGCGTGCATTCTTTTCGTCGAGTCCGGAACTCATTCGCGCATCGACGCCTGCCGGAGTTCATTCAGCGACGGGGACACATATCATCGTCACGAATATCCCGCGCTACGGATTTGCACTGAAATTCGCTCCCGAAGCAATTCCCGACGACGGACTGCTCAACGTTCGAGTTTATCATGGGGCAACTCGCGGGCAGATTTTCTGGCATGCCATTCGATTGAAACTGGGCTTGCCGATTCGGGCGTCGGAATTCACAAAATTCACGGCGACCGAGGTCACTCTGGAAGTTGTGAATCATTCCCGTGTTCCGGGCGTGCAGGCTGACGGAGATCCTTGTTCGGCACTGCCGGTTCGCGTGGTCGTTGAACCGGCCAGCCTGTGTCTGCTGGTGCGATCCTCACGCAAAAAAGAGGCACTCCGACAGAGTTGAGTACTCTGCCGGAGTGCCTTCGCCCGACCCGATGCGGTCTGACTGCTGTGCAGTCTGAGTGAATTCAATGTGTTTCGTAGATCATGCCGTCAGGCCGATAATGCAATCCGGGCTTCACGCGGTGCGGAGGAACGGAAAGCAGTTCCAGGCGAACTTCATTCCCGTTTGCGACGGTGCCATGAATGGTAATCAGCGAGCGAATGCATTCTGGTTCGTTGAGTTCACAGGACTCGGTTACGGAATACCATTCAAAACGACTGATCGATGCAAAGAGCGTACTGATGTGAGTCAGATCAACGCGAAAACTGGCGTGGTCAATTCTGCCGTCCTTGGCTCCACCCACAATTTCTGTTGTTCCCAGATACATGCAGACAGTCCAGCCACGTTCGTCAAACTGGCAATCGTATCCGACTCTTCCAACATGCGTGAGAGGTTCGAACAGTGCAGAGGCGTGCTGAACAAAGCCTTTCAACCAGTCTGGTCGATAGTCTCGGTGCTCCCTGCGTAATCGATACTGCTCCATCTGTTCAAGCAGTTCTTCAATGGACATGGGTAACCCAGGTGTTTGGCTGAAATTCCGTGATGCTGAAGTTCATTCCGCTTGAAGCGAGACGTTCCTGCAGCGGGGCTGGAAATCAGAGTCAGAGTTGAGGTCACATCCATGAGTGCGATTGCCAACAGAGCACCGGCTCTGGCAGTCAGAATACCTGACTTTGGACACACGATGTATCGGGAGTGTGCGTGCGGTCGATCAGTCATTTTCCGCAACTCCCGGTGGCGAATGCCGCGTCGCGGTCCTGTCCTGCCTGTCAGGACGGCGGGCACGCATTGAGTCGCGCGTACCGAATTCTCCGACTGTGCAAATTGAGTACAGTCGTGCGCGGGTTAGACAAAAACTGACGGTTGTTGATTACGATAGATTCAGAATATTCTTCACGCGGTCAAGAATGATGCCCTGCTCAATCAGCCGGAACGCGCTAGGGGTCTGTTGACTTAGCCACGCTTACTTTTCAAAAGTCGTCGTAGTTGAGTCAAGTTTTGGGTGCGATGGTGGGCCGATCGAATGTAGGATGGACATTCATGTCCGTCGCGCGGCCATAAAACACGGTCGAAGCGATGGTTATTGGACCTTGACAGCCGCTCGATAATGCGACCTTGTTTGGTCAATATCTCGGACATGAATGTCCAAGCTACAGGAATCGCAGCCTTGCACCGAGTTGCCAC
>JAYTAK010000950.1:0-16168 GCA_043737515.1 Candidatus Kuenenia sp.
GGTGGCCCGCTGCACTCAGGGGAAACGCTGGATCTTTCGGATGCGCATCGGCAACTGGGGCTGCCATTGACCAGGTTGCACGATTGTCACTGGCCAAACCCGGATGTCGTCGATATCCATGTGCTCTTCCCGGATCCGGACGCAGATCCTCGACTTGAGGAAAGCTACGACTTCAGTCGGACAGATGATTACATCCGTTCCATCGTCGATACCCGATCGCAAATCGTGTTTCGTCTTGGTGAAAGCATCGAACACACACGGCGCAAATACCATGTCCATCCACCGGCTGACGTTGACAAATGGGCGGCGATCTGTCTGGGCATTGTGCGTCACTACAACGACGAATGGGCCAACGGATTTCGCCACAACATCCGGTACTGGGAGATCTGGAATGAGCCAGAGAACCGCCCGGCCATGTGGAGCGGTACCGACGAGGATTACTTTCGAATGTACGCCGCGACCGCCATTGCCATCAAGGCACAATTCCCTGAAGTACACGTTGGAGGCCCGGCAGTGGGCTTTGCCGGAACGCTTGACGGTGACCGATTGGCCCCATCGCAATTCGTCCGTAGTTTCCTGGATCGATGTCGCAACGAAAATCTGCCGCTCGATTTTTTTTCATGGCATACCTACACGAACAGTCCGAGCGAGCTTGTTCAACGGGCCAGCGCAATTCGACGACTGCTCGATGAATCCGGATTTCAACATACAGAGAATCATCTCAATGAATGGAATTATCTGCCGGACAACGACTGGAGTCCGATGCTGGGCCAGCAGCCTCAATTGCGACAGGCATGGTTCGAACGAATTCATGGTAACGAAGGTGCTGCGTTCACGGCGGCGAGCCTGATCGGCTTCCAGAACGCTCCTCTCGACGCTGCGAATTATTATTCTGCCGACATCCATGGGTTCGGCATGTTCAGTGAGCACGGCGTTCCCCACAGGAATTACGACGCGATCAGACTATTCTCGCAGATGTTGCCAACGAAGGAACGATTGGCGGTCAGCGGAAAACTTCCCTCGGCGTTCGCGATTCTGGCAGGGATCAATCCCGATCGAACTCAATGCCGCGTTCTGGTGAGCAACCATTCTGACGAGTCGTACGAATTAACCGTCAGCCTGGCCTCGTGGTTGCAACACAAAAAGATTGAGTGGCAAATCGAGTCTTTGGAGCCAAATACCAAAGTGATACCGGAATCAGCGACGACCGAATCCCTGACGATCCAGTTGAAGGCTCATTCTGTCTTGTTAATTCGTGCAGAATAGGCGGCTTTTCGATTCAGCAGTCCGTTCAGCCGCCGAAATGGCTGAATGCACGGTATCACGGCCCGAGTCGGCGGGACTTGTTCAACCGGCACGCAGGTATTTGATTCGCGGTCAGTAAAGGCGAATAAAGTTTGAAGCGTCCGTGCCCGTGCGTTACCATCCGCCCGCTTTGCGGCACGGTATTTCACGACATCACTGGCCAATCGTTATCACAGGCCATTCAAGGTAAAATATGAGTTTCTGCAAGAAGGGAATCATTCTGGCCGGCGGCACCGGATCACGCTTGTTTCCGCTGACGCTGGCGATCAGCAAGCAGATGGCCCCGGTCTACGACAAGCCCATGATTTACTATCCGCTGTCGGCCTTGATGCTGGCTGGGATTCAGGACGTGCTGATTATCAGTTCGCCACGCGACTTGGGCGGATTTCAAAAGCTGCTGGGCGATGGTGCCAGTTGGGGCATGAAGTTTTCTTACGTCGAGCAGCCGAAACCCGAAGGGCTGGCTCAGGCGTTTATCCTCGGTGCCGACTTTATCGGCCAGGATCATGTGGCCCTGATTCTGGGTGACAATATTTTCTATGGCAGCGGATTTCAGAAAATCCTGAATTCCGCAGCATCCAACGAAACCGGAGCCACGATTTTCGGCTATGAGGTCCGTGATCCCGAACGCTACGGCGTAGTCGAGTTTGATTCGCAGGGCAAAGCGATTTCGCTGGAAGAAAAACCAAAGCAGCCGAAATCGAATTTCGCAGTGCCGGGACTGTATTTCTACGACAACACGGTGGTCAGCATTTCGCAGAATCTGAAACCGTCCATTCGCGGCGAACTGGAAATCACCGACGTGAATTCTGAGTATCTGCGCCGAGGCCAGTTGCGGGTGGAAATGCTGTCACGCGGGTTTGCCTGGCTGGATACGGGAACTCACGATTCACTGCTGGATGCCGGCAATTTTGTCGCGGCGATCGAAAAACGAATGGGACTCAAAATCTCCTGTCCGGAAGAAATCGCCTTTCGCCGAGGCTTCATCGACCGGACTCAATTGCTCCTGCTGGCAGCATCTTTTCCCAATGAATACGGCGCGTACCTGAAGCACGTCGCCCGCTGATACTTTTTGCACGTTGTGTACGGATGACTTTGATGTTCCTGATTCTCGGTGGAAATGGTTATGTCGGCACGGCGTTTCAAAAACATCTGCAGCAGATGCGCCTTCCGTTTGAAGTGATTTCACGGTCCGTCGTTGATTACTCAGATGAATCATCGCTGCTGCGGTTGATTGAGCAGCGGCGTCCCGAATTCCTGATCAATGCCGCTGGCTACACGGGGCGTCCGAATGTGGATGCCTGTGAATTGCATCGGACGGAATGCCTGCAGGGAAATGCCGTCTTGCCAGGTGTCATACGCTCCGCCTGCGAAAAAGTTGGCTTGCCCTGGGGACATGTGTCCTCCGGTTGCATCTACACCGGGGCCAAACCGGACGGGAACGGTTTCACAGAAGAGGATGCTCCGAATTTTTCGTTTCGGCAGAACAACTGCAGTTTCTATTCCGGCTGCAAAGCTCTGGGCGAAGAACTGCTGTCCGGTGCCGCCGACTGTTTCATCTGGCGGCTGCGAATTCCGTTTAACGAAATCGATGGACCCCGCAACTACATTTCAAAAATGATGCGCTACGATTGCCTGCTGCAGGCGACGAACAGTCTGTCTCAACTGGATGAGTTCGCGGCAGCGTGCGTGGCCTGCTGGACGAAACGTGTCCCATATGGCATCTACAATCTCACAAATCCAGGCTTCGTGACGACGGAAGACGTCGTCGCCCTGATCAAACGCCACGGCCTGACGCAGAAAGCCTTTCGCTTCTTCGATTCGGAAGATCAGTTCATGAAACTGGCGGCGAAGACTCCACGCTCCAACTGCGTGCTGGATACGACAAAGGCGGAACAGCTAAAACTGCCCATGCGCCCGATCACGGAGGCTCTTGAAATCGCGCTCCGCAACTGGGTAAAAACGCAGGCGTGAAACGTGGTTGACAATGCGATTGATGTTGAACTCCAATGACTACTTTCAGTCCACTTCGACGGCGAGTGACCTGTGTTGAGAACGCTTTTTATCCTGAGTGTCTCCGCGATTTTGCTCTTCGGCACGGCCCTGACGGCTTGCGCCGAGTCGTTTGTTTTCGTGAGCCTGCTGGAGCAGAAGAAGATCGTGACGTTCTGCCGCGATGCAAAATCCGGAGAGCTTGAGCGTCGGCATGCGACTGACTGTCCGGCTGAGCCCGCATTTCTGGCGGCGTCGAGTGACGGGCGAATTCTGTTCGTCTCGCTGCGAAGTACGGGGCAGCTCGCCACGTTTCGTATTGATCCCTCAGACGGGCAACTGAGTATGATCAACGTCGTGGACGGTGGTGACGATCCGGCGTTTCTGATCGCCGACCGCAGCGGGAAATTCCTGCTGACGGCCTATTACGTCAGCGACAAAGTGACGGTCCACCGCATTGCGGCGGACGGGCGATTGTCGGATGAACCTGTGCAATCCGTGGCTACCGCCGACAACGCACATGGAATCGCCATCGACTCAGAGAATCGGTCGGTCTACGTGTCACATACCGGTGCGAATCGCATAGACCAGTTTCGGTTTGATTCGCAATTTGGGCACTTGACGCCGCTTGATCCGCCATTCGTTGCAGCGAAACCGGGCCAGAATCCTCGACACATCGTTCTCCACCCATCGAACCGCTGGGCCTGTTGCAGCAACGAAGCGGGCGGCAGCGTTGAGGATGGAGCCTCGGTGTATGGCCGCGACGAAATCACATTGACACTGTCTCTGCAGCAATCAGTCTCGTCGCTGCCGGAAGAATTCGACGCCAACGAGAATTCAACGGCCGAGTGCCTCATGACTCCCGACGGCAGATTCCTGTACATTGCCAATCGAGGCCACAACAGTATTGCCGGCTTCGCGATTGATCAATCATCCGGTCGGCTGAAGCGAATCTCTGTGACTCCCACCGAAGCCGTTCCGCGTTCATTCACAATCACTCGCGATGGTCGTCATCTTTACGCCGCCGGAGAAGCCAGCGGTCGCGTAGCAGGCTATCGAATCACTGACACCGGTGAATTGTCTGCAATCACCACGACCGAATCCGGTCCCATCTCCTGGGCGGTCCTCGCCGTGGAGACGCAACCGTGATTGCACCGCGTGCATCGCGAGATAGCCGCCAGGATTCCATCGTCAAGCGTCGTGGACTCAAGCAATCAAGTCACGCCAACCCAAAACACTCAAAATTGCGGAAATGACACAGCACTACTGGCGCACTTTTCTGCGGGTATGTCAACATAGTGGTGTGTCCCCGTACTCCTTTCCCGTGCTCCTTGTCGATGTGTTGCAGTTCGTGTCGAGCGATCCGCTGCGCAATCCGATGAACGCGGCTCAGACTTCAGAAAAAATGGTGGATAACGACAGAATTCCGGCAGTTTGTACAGAAACGTGACACAACCTTTCTGAGTACTTCGTCCCGGAACTTTGTGTCACACAGGAGATTCACCGCGATGTTCAATCTGTTCGGAATGGAATGGCCGTTTCTCGTCGCCGCGTTGTTCATGACTGTCGCCGGAGTCCTGCAGGTCACTCGTGACCGAGTGCCGAACTCGCTCACGTTTGCAACGTTTTTTGCAGCGTTCCCTGCATGTCTGGCGAGCCCGAATCCCGCATCATCATTGGGTGCCGTCTTCGTGTGTGCATTCTGCGGATTCGCGCTGCTGATTCTTCCTTACAGTATCGCCAGTCTGGGGGCCGGATGTGTGAAAGCTCAGACAGCGTTTGGTGCATGGATCGGATTGGGGATGAGTCTCCGATCAGAAACCGGCGCAACGATGATGACATATTCTACTCTGTCCGGCGTGGTGTTGACACTTTTCTGTATTGCGGTCTTCTATAAGATCGTGCAGGTGAAACGAAGTCAGCAACCCGCCTTTACATTCGAACCGAATGAATCAGACGAGCGAATAAACTATCCACTGTTTCCAGCACAGTTGACCTTGTCACTGGGCAGCCTGGTATTCATGATTTTCGCTCTGACAAATCAGTGATGGATGATGCTTCTCGTTTGCCAGCAGTGTGCTGCATTTTGATAATGCGTTGCAGGAAAGCTGCAACGGTCACTGAACGATGCCGCCATCAGCCGAGTGTAAACGGAGCATCTCTGCAATGACAGAGTGGGGTGCGGATGCTGCTGTTGGTTCCTGGCGGCATCTATTGAATTGACTTCCTCTGAAACGCATACAGCGCATTGTCCGTGCGGATCAGCATCAAGCCGTCGGCGATCACGGGCGTGGCCAGAACGCGTTCTTTGAAATCGTGGCTGCCGAGAATGCTCCAGTCGCGACCGGCTTTCAGAATTGTGATCATGCCGCCTTCACTGATCAGGTAGACCTTCCCGTCACCGGCCACGACGGACGCATAGTAGCTGCCGCCGCCAGGCAAGCGTGCCTGTTTCAGTGCCGCGCCGGTGGATGCATCAAGGCTCGTGAGAATGCCGCCGTCTTTCACCATGTACAGCACGCCGTCATAAACCACGGAACTCGGCACCGTCGGCAGACTGCGCTGATACTTCCAGTTGACGCTTTCCGCAGGCAGCGGCCCGTCATTCCCTGGGCGAATCGCGGCGGCGATGTTCTGAGCACGCTCAAACACAATCGCATGTTTTTCCCATTCCTGCAGATTGAGCTTCTGGTTCTGGCTGAGATCAATGCGGAAGAAGCGTTCCAGAATCGGACTGCCTTCCGGAAGTTCATCCTTTCCGATTTCGCCGTCGCTGTTCTTGTCGAAGGACGTCAGCGCTGTCGGAAACGGTTCCATACGAATGCGGTCGTCCGAATCACCGCCAGGAGTCCATGTGGCGAAAAAGATCTCGCCGTGTACAACGACCGGAGTGCTGTCGACAATGCGCGACAGGCCGTCGAACCACCACAGCTTCTTTCCATCGACTGGATCATAGGCGGCCAATTGGCGAGACCCGCCCACAAGAATCTCGGTACGCCCCTGATTGTCGAACACAACCGGCGTGGCGTAGCTGCGAGTCGCCTCGTCCCGAGCCGTCTTCCAGACAACTTCGCCCGACTTCTGATCGAGGGCGATGAGAAAGCTGTCGATGTCGTGGTCTTCGTTCAGAATCACTTTGTCGCCAACCAGCACCGGGGAACTCGACGCGCCGAATTCGTCCTGAAACGGTCCCAGCGGCCGTTCCCACAACAGATTTCCGTTGAGATCGTAGCATAGTAATCCGTAGCTGCCGAAGAATGAAAACACTTGCGATCCATTGCAGGCCGGTGTCGATGCGGCCGGACTTCCGACTGCATGAAAGGCTTCCAGCTTCGTCACGGGAGCCACTTGTTTCCAACGAAGCTGCCCGGTCGTGCGATCGAGTGCGACAGTTGCCAGTTCTTTGGACTCCGCCATATACGTCGTGACGAAGATCGAATCGCCGCAGAGGCACGGCGTCGAAATCCCAGGCGGCAATTCGACTCGCCACAACCGGTCGTCGCCGTCACCAAATTCCGTCGGCAGTGCCATTCCTTCCGGAGCCAGCCCATGATCCCGCCGAAACCACGTCACATCATCGCCCGCGTGAAGCACAGCCGCCTGCACGATCGTCAAAGAGAATGCAATGAGGCAGATGACTGTAACGGATCGAAGCTCTGGACGACGCATCGTGAAATTCCTGGTGGAAGTGGGGTAGGTCTTGGCGCGGGCTTCGCCCGCAACCGAATCTCTTCTGCCGCATCAATGGCTTCGCCGCCGTGTCACGCGAGCCGACGGAGCGGCTCGCCTACGTAGGTCCGCCGCTCCGTCGGCGGACGTCTGTCGCTTCGCGAAAATCTTCTCAGTAAAATCAAACTCCACACGTTTGCTGAGCAGAGTGTAGTCGACTCGCATTCATTGCAGCAAACGGACGGCATTGCCTGCGGATTTCAGGATCAATCGCAATCGATTCGTGCTTTTTCGCCGATCAGGCAAACTCGCCCCAACACTCTGCGGATTCCATCGTATGACCGAGTACACTCAGACGGATGCAAACGGAAATTGGGACGCCGGGATATGTAACTCCATATCCGGCGAACAACATGATTCGTGAATCGGAGAATTCCAGATGTTCAGATTGATGATGCTCCTGGCGGCTATGGTTGGAACGGCAGAAGCCAGCGATCCTGTCATCAGCGTCCTTGGTGAAGGCGTTGTGACTGCGACGCCGGACATTTTTTACCTCGACATCAATGTCAACCTGAGTGACACGGATCTGACCAGGCTGCAGACCGATGTCTCTGAGCGATGTCAAAGAATCGTGGCGGCCGCAAAGAAGTTTGAACTCGACCCTGCCAGAACCTTCACGCGGGATTTTTCCATCGTTCCGCAATTTGATAATTCCAGGAAATTCATTGGCTACATGGTGAATCAGCGATTCCGCTTCGCTCTGGTCGATCTGAATCAGGCGGAATCCCTGACGACCGCCGTGTTGAAGGCGGGTGCGACCACGATTGACAAGGTTGAGTTCAGTGTCAAAGAGACTGAAGAACTGTGGGAACAGGCACGTGACGCATCAATGGAAAACGCACTCAGGAAAGCGACGCGGATGACAAAAGTGCTTGCATCAAAGCCCGGGAGACCGCTGCGTATTTCAGACCAGGGGAATCGGCTTGTCGATTTTGGCTGCGACTGGAATGGGCAGGAACCCGGAAAGGCTGTGAATGCTGGCGGCGGTCTCCCTGACGGTGACCGCGTTCACTTCGTTCCGCCCACCGCAGTGAAATTTCACTCAACGGCGCAGGTCGATTTTTCCATCGTGCCGCTTGAGCCGGAACCGGTTCAAAACTGACTCAACACGGGGAATTCAGTGAGAGTCAGGACCGTATCCCCTGGGTTTTCGCGATGTTTCCCAAAGCAATGAAAGGTTGGCCAGCGGCACGTTGCTCTGGGATTTCTCATTGTTGCAGAGGCAAAACAGTCGATCGGCTTGCCAAACTGGGCAAGATTTTCTGAATCTAATCATTGACGCGGAGCACACGGGTTCTGATACTAGTGCCAACTGGACGCATGTTGACTGCGTCCGTGCGATCTCTCATAGCCGGGCCACGGTTTGGAGAATGTTGCGAAATGCAAATTGCGTTTAGTATTTCCAGAATCATCGCATCGATCCTTTTTGCCGGATCGGTATTCGCTTTCAGTCCGTCTCTGTCGGCTCAGGAACCGCCGTCACTCGGTGCTATTCGAAATCACGATCACGCGCCGATCATTGTTCAATCGCGGCCTGTGATTGAACGCCTGCCGGTGAAGGTCATCGAACCTGTCGATCTGCGGATTGGGAAAAACGGGCATATCTTTGTGGCCGACAGGAGTGCGAAGTGCGTGTTTCGTCTGGACAGCGATGGCGAAGTGAGCCTGCCGGTTGCAGACCTCAGCGACATCCAGCGCATTCAACTCGATGCTGACGATAATCTTTATGTGCTCACATCCAGCGGACGTGAGTCGCAGATTCTGATGGTGAACCCGATCGGTCAGAGTACTGTGCTGCACGAACTGACATTTGCAGCGACATCATTTGTGCGCGATACGGTCGGGCAGTTTGTCGTTGCGTCAAAGGATGCCAATCGAATCGTTGTGATTACCATAGAAGGCGACATCACGGAACTAACGCGAATCTATCAGCCAGTCTCGGATCTTGTGCTGAACGCCGGTGGTCAGACGGAAGCGTTGCTCGTCACGGGCGAAATGGTTCACATTGCCGCCAGTGGTGAGGTCACTCGATCGGGATTCGCACCACCAGGTTCATCACGTTTGATGCTTCAGCCGGATGGTTCCATGCTGGTACTTTCCGGTCGTTCCGACGGACATGCGCAGTTGACTTCTGTGTCTCGTGATCAGGTTCGCCCGCAGGATTTTCAAACCTTCGCCAGCGTGCCGGAAGGAACTCAGGCGGTCGGTTTTGATGCCCTTGGTAACTTGTGCCTCGCAAATCCGGATCTGCGAGCGATCACAAAAGTGACCAGCCATTTTCGCATCCCATGTCCTCACTGCGGTCGTCCGACGGACATGATTTTCCGCAAGGACGCTGAACCTGCCTCGAACACTGTCACCCGCAGCTTCTGATCAAATCGTGGGATAAGCTTCCAGCTTGTCAAATCTTCCCAAAAGCATCGAGTTTTCATGTCGCGATGGCAAGCTGGAAGCTTACCCCACGTAGAAATGCAAACTCAACCAACAACGCCTGGCCTACTGGCTGTTCCCGGGTTACGAACGAACCACTTTGCGGTTCGTCGCCCGCTGAATCGCGGCTTGGCGTTCCTGTTCCGTGCGTTGATGGACAATCCGCAGCAAGCGTTCAGCATTCAGCGTCAACGTCTGATGGCGGCGGTTCATCATCGATCGAGCCGTCTCAATTGCTGCATCCAGGGTCCAGTCGCACGACAGTTCGCCAAACGTCACGCTGCTGAACGACGGAACATTCCGCGGCAGCAGTCGTCCTCCGGGAATCACCATGGTGCAGACGCCAATCGATGAACCGGAATTGAACATACTGTCCATCGCGGTTTTTGAATGGTCGCCGATAAATGAGCCGACTTTGTTCAATCCGGAATCAATCATCTGACCATGCAGCGGCACTTTCACAGTAGTGTAGTCGTTCTTAAGGTCTGACGTACACGACATCGCGCCGATGTTCACCCACGGACAAACGTAGCTGTGTCCCAGAAACCCTTCGTGGTACTTGTTGACGTAACTGTGCATGATCGATTCTTCAATTTCACCGCCCGCGCGACAGTGTTCACCGATCGTCGTTCCCTTTCGGATCAGAGCGCGAAACAGGTGTGAACCGCGACCGATATGACACGGGCCCTCGATCCGCGTAAACGACTGAATCTTCGCATCGCGATCGACTGACACGGGGCCGCTGCGAGCATCGATCACCACATATGGATCGATTTCTGCCTGCCCGGAAATGTAGACGTCCGACGGATCGCCAAGCACCTGCACATGCTCCCGATTGGGAGACTGCGAAACTCCTTCATCCGCGAAGTCCCGAATTAACTGTGCCGCATTCTGATAGACCAGATCCCAGGGATATTGAATCCAGCGTCCGCTTGTCGGAAGTCCGCGCTGACTGTTGGCATACTGAGCCAATGCCGTTGCAGGATCGCCCTGCATCAATTCGCAGAGTTCATCGCCGGGGATCAGCATCCATGCCGGATGCCCATCGACGAAACCAGCCTGATGCGTGACAAAATCCAGGGCCGTCAGCCGACGTTCCGGCAACCAACGGCCATTCACAACCAGAACTTTTCCGCCGCGAATCCAGTTGAGATTATTGACGGTGAGCGACGGCTGTTCTTCAGTGTAAGCATCCACCAGCCAAGGTCTGATCCAGCCGCCGAACTCCGCTTCCGGAAACCAGCGTTGCAAGCGTCGCCGCAGTGAGTCGCGACCACAGACCAGCTCAAACACCGGCCGCAGCAGAGCAATGGGAGTCAGGTCTTCCGCGTGTGAATCTTCAAACAGCAATATCCGCATGATCTGCATTCCATCCATGTTTATGCATCAGCGCAACGAGCATCAGCGAGATAAATACAACAGGATCAAGTACAACACCACGAGCGCGGCGATGGTTTTTGCAAACATCAGCACAGCCGATCGCACGATTTTTTCAGGCATTTCGAAGCGACTGGCGCAGTAGACCAGTGAGATACCGGCGGTGAGAGGTATGGCATAAATGGCAGCGAGTTGCATGGGTGTTCTCCGAGAGTCTATTGCGAGGCTGAATCGGGGTGTTCGGTCAGTCAGCTTTTTTGGGAGGAGCCGGTTCATCATCGTCGGGGATTTCTTCCTCGTCGCCGTAGCCGTATGCCGGACCTTCAGCAGCGTCCCAGATTGCCAGGAGATTGAGCAGACCGGCGATCCAGGTGAAGACGGATCCGATATCGAAATTCTGACTCAAGGCACCGTTCAGTCGATCCAGTTCCAGCGTATCACGAGGTGCCTGAAACCAATCAACAAAACTTCGCGACACACTGCCTTCAAGGCGAAAGCGAACTTCATGCCCGGCGTCGTCTTTTCCAAGCACATCACAACGAACTTCTCGACGCGGTGATCCAAAGACATCCCGTCCAAGTTGAATCTCACCTCCCAATGGATATTCTCGCCTGGATCCGTCTGCAAGTACGGCGTGCAATGTCCCAGTGACCATTGAACTGCCATCCTCGTTCGCGGGCATCAGTTCAATTTCGCCAGTGACGATTTCTGACGTACGATCTCCGAAGCCACTTGACAGAAGACCCTGAAAGTCGCTGTCGATCGGCCCGGCAATCCAGTTGATTCTGGCGTCAGTATTTCGAATCCGCATTTCCTGAATCAGCGCGGGCAATGCCGGCGCACCGACAAGCACTTGAGCGGCATACCCGAACGAAAACTTCATCCGCGGCGGGGAAGCCTGGAGCTGAGCTGTCGGCGCTGCTCCCTCAGAACGGTAAATCAATTGACTGTAGACAGGCTGTCCGCCACCCAGAATCATGCCCCAGACAAAAATCGTGAGGATGCAGATGGAGTAGATCGTCGCTTTGAATCGTCGGCCCTGATACCAGTGCCCAGCCCCCGGAATCGCAAACGCCAGCAGCGCCGCAACCACCGGGTTTCGTAGTCGTACTCTTGGGTCTTTCATGAACGGTCCTGCCTGCCCTTTTACATTGTTGGCACAGTCCTGATTGAACAGTCGGAATCCTAGCAGGATGCCGAATGCGTGTCAGCACAGTTCCCGCCGCACGGCTTCCTGCGTGTCGCAATTGGCATTTTTTGCCTATCATTCCTGTGTCGCTGGAGAAACAGCCACATTTTCCGGGAAATTGCCGTTCATCAGGAATTCCGGACAATCATTTTAACCACGTGATCTGAGTCGAACCGTCCCATGTCTGCTATCTACCTCGACAACAACGCGACAACGCCCGTTTTCCCGGAAGTCATCCAAAGCATGACGGATGCGTGGGCCACCGCATTTGCAAATCCCGGCAGTCAGCATTCCTATGGTCGAGAGGCGCGGCGAGTCCTTGAAGACAGTCGTGAATCGATGGCAGAGATTCTGAATGCGGATGCGTCCGAAGTGGTCTTCACGAGCGGAGGCACAGAATCGATCAACATGGCAGTTCATGGCTTCACATTTGGTCGAAGCGGGACCATCGCCATCACCGCCGGTGAGCATCCTGCAACGCTGATGTCCTGCGAACGCGCCCGACAACATGGCTGGCGGATTGTCACGATTCCTGTGGACGATCAGGGTCGGCTGGATGAAGCCAAGTTGCCGACGTTGCCATGGAAAGACATCAAACTCGTCTGCGTAATTCTGGCTCATAACGAAACCGGAGTCATTCAGGATGTGACGCGACTTGCGACGCTCTGCCAACAGCACGGCGCGGCATTGTTGCTGGATGCGGTGCAGGCCGTGGGCAAGATACCGGTTGATTTTCAGAATCTGGGTGCCACCGCACTGGCTTTCGGTGCGCATAAATTTCATGGCCCGCGCGGAATCGGTGGCTTGCTGCTCAGGCGCGGCGTGAAGCTGCCTCCGTTTCTGGAAGGCGGACATCAGGAGCATGGTCGCCGCGCGGGGACGGAACCCGTGCCATTGATTGCCGGCATGGCGAAGGCGTTGCAGGTCTGGTCGGCGGATTCACAGCATCGCTCAGACAGAATCCGCACGCTGCGAGATCAATTGCAACAGGAACTTATCAGACGATGCAATCCGGTCGTCGTGCATGGAGCGAACGCCAATCGACTGGCGAATACGGTCAGCATCGCATTTCCGGGGATTCCTGGCGAAGCGATGCTGGTGAATCTGCATCTGGCGGGAGTTGCCTGTTCGCTCGGCAGCACATGCGCCAGCGGTTCGGCCCAGGCGGCACCGTCTCTGTTGGCTATGGGCATCGATCCGGAAGTCTGCAAGTCGTCTGTGCGATTTTCACTGGCTTTTCAGAATTCCGTAGAAGAAATCACTGAGGCAGCGAACCGTATTGTGGCCGTGGTGGCGAGAATTCGTAGTAACAATGGCAACTGAGCAAGGACGACAGAGATGAGATCGAAGATACTCCGATGCCTTATTTTGACATTCCTCAGCGGTCTGTTACCCGGTATCACGACGGCACAACAGGACGGAGATCGAGATTCGCAGCTCAACGATCAGCAGTTGCGGGAGGGCGTCAAGAAAGCTCTCACACGCGGCTGTGATTATCTGAAGCGGGCTCAGGAAGCCGACGGATCGTGGTCCGCTGAGGGCGGCAGGCTGTTGGAGTTCCGTGATGGATTCACATCGCTGGCCATCATGGCGCAGATTAACAGCGATGTGCCGGTGGATTCGACTGAAGTTCAGCGAGGTCTCGAGTATCTGCGCCGCCGACCGATCGGTGGTTCGGACGGCATTACGGGAGTCTACGAAACGTCACTGATTATTATGGCGCTGTGTGCGGCCGAACAATACGATCGCGACCTGCCGCGAATTCAGTTGCTTTCCACGGCGCTGGAGAACGCTCAGACTCGCACCGGAAAAAATGCCGGACTGTGGGACTACAAACTGAGCAGCGGCGGCGGAGGTGACGCCAGCAATGGCCAGTACGCGGTCCTCGCCCTGCGCGATGCGGCCTACGCCGGAGCAACCGTGTCCCGCAAGACGTGGGAGCGCATTCACGAACGCTGGACGACTGCTCAAAATTCAGACGGGGGATGGGGCTACAGTACCGACCAGCCCGGATCAAGAGGCAGCATGACCGTGGCCGGATTATCGACAGTCGCAATTACGACGCGCATGCTGCAGGATGACACAAATGTCGGAGCGGATGGACGTCCGGACTGCTGCTGGACACCGCCGCCCAATCTGGCAATGGAGAATGGTCGCAAATGGATGTCCGAGCATTTTTCCGTCACCACAAATCCACAATACAATGAGTGGTATTACTATTACTTGTATGGTCTGGAGCGTGCAGGCCGTATGAGCGGCGTCCGATTTTTCGGCAACTACGACTGGTATCGTCGCGGCGCACAGGTGCTTGTGGCGGCGCAATTGCCGGCTGGTGAATGGTTGTCTGGAAGTACAGTTGAACGGGACCCGGTTCTTAATACAGCGATGGCTCTGTTATTTCTGTCGAAAGGGCTTTCGCGCGTTGTCGTGCATAAACTTGACTACAACTCACCCAATGGCGAAACGCTCGAAGGCGGCGAATGGAATCGACATCCTCAGGACGTCGTGAATCTGGTCGATCTGATTGACGGACTTCCGAAGTGGCCGCCACGACTCATCAGTCAGGTCGTGACACTCAGCCGGTTGAAGCAGGAATCCGCCGTGCTGGAACTCAATCAGGCACCGGTGCTCTTTATTTCCGGACGTGAGGCCCCGGTCCTGACCGACGAGCAAGTCGGCTGGTTGCGGGATTACATTGATGCCGGCGGTTTCATCTTTGCCAGCGGAAATTGCGACGGTAAAGGGTTCGACGGCGGCTTTCGTGAACTGATCAAACGCATGTTTCCGCAGGGAGATGCGTCATTGCAGCGGCTGCTGGGTGATCACCCCGTGTATCGCAGCGAGTACCTGCTCAACTCCGAACAGATGGAACTGTGGGGGGTCGATTTCGGTTGTCGCACATCCATTATCTATTCACCGGATGACATCGGATGTCTGTGGCAGAAATGGATGAAGCATGAACCGCCGAATCGGAATGCCAATCTCAGTCAGCAGATCATTCGCGGGGCGCGGATTGGCGTGAATGTGATTGCTTATGCCACCGGCCGCGAACCGCCTGAGAAGCTGGATGACGTCATTGTGCGGCGTAAAGATGCTGCGGCGACGGTTGAACGCGGTTTGCTGCAGATTGGAAAATTGCGTCACAACGGAGGATGGGATACGGCTCCAAAGGCGATGAAGAATCTACTCGTCGCCCTGAACGAAGCAGTCGGCGTGGCTGCATCGACGCAGTCCGAAGCCATACCGATCACACTGGAAGAAATGTCGCGCTTTCCTCTCGTCTACATGCACGGACGGCACCGTTTTCAACTGCAGCCGGTGCAACACGACGCGCTCCGGGACTATCTCAGTCGCGGCGGTGTCTTGCTGGCAGATGCATGTTGCGGCTCCAGCAATTTTGATCGGGGCTTTCGCGATCTGGTGAAGCAGCTCTACCCGGACAAAGAACTCGTGCAGATCCCGGCAGACCATGAGATCTTTACGGAAGCCGTCGGCCATGAAATCAAACAGGTTCGCCGCCGCCGACTGGTGCCTTCACAAAAAGACGCCACACTGGAGATCAAAGAAGAAATCGGCCCGCCCTTTCTGGAAGGCATCGAAATTGAAGGACGCTTCGCCATTATCTACAGTCGCTACGACATCAGTTGCGCTCTGGAACATCAGGCATCGCTGTCCTGCGATGGTTATGTCGAAGAGGACGCCGCGAAACTGGCGATCAACGCGGTGCTGTACGCGATGCTGCAAAGTTTCAGCAG
This sequence comes from Candidatus Kuenenia sp., assembly GCA_043737515.1. Classification (GTDB taxonomy): domain Bacteria; phylum Planctomycetota; class Planctomycetia; order Planctomycetales; family Planctomycetaceae; genus SXXK01. Next base: position 15,778 of record JAYTAK010000950.1, read on the forward strand.
CAAGTAATGTTGATGTGATCGCTCGGCCTCTCCAGTTCCGTCGCGAATCGCTGTGGTGGCGATGCTGTTTCTGGCCAAATCGATTTGCGAGAACCCCCGCACCCGGCGGACCTCGTAGCCGCGTGATTCGAGCACTCGCAACGAATCTTCGCACAGAGCCGCAATGGCTTCACCGCAGGGAACAAGGACGACGCAGTCTTTGGGAGACAATTGACTCATTTCGCAGAACCTCATTTGAGGGCTTCAGATTTCTGTTTTCAGACAATCGTGAATCGCGGCGACGTTTGTCGTCGGGGGGTGCGATCCGTCCAGTCCGGGAAAACTGGGTGGAATTTGATGTGTTTGGCGGGATTTTGGGGTGGAGTTTGGAAATCGGGGTATGAGAAATGGG
>JAYTAK010000951.1:0-3095 GCA_043737515.1 Candidatus Kuenenia sp.
TCAGAGCCTGCCGCAAACGCCTTAAAACATCTGTGGATTCCGATCGGCGACAAGGACTTCCTGCTGGAACGCAACGACAAGTTCGTCGAACAACTGCGAACTGCCGGGGTGAAGCATGATTACCTGAAGACTGAGGGTGGTCACGAATGGAAACTCTGGCGAGACTACCTGCCGCAGTTCCTGGAGAAAGTGGTCGGCAAATGACATCCGCCGCCTCAGCGCAGTCATCCTTCAGTCCCACGTCACCCACGCTGTTGGCGCGGATCGCGGCGAAAGATCCGGCTGCCTGGCAGACGCTCGTCGATCTTTACGGACCGCTGGTGCTGTACTGGATTCGACGACAGGGACTCAGCGAACATGATGCGGTCGATGTCCTGCAGGAAGTGTTTTCCGGAGTGGCAACATCGATCGCCAGGTTTCGCAGTGATCAGGGAGGTTCTTTTCGAGGCTGGTTGTGGGTGATCACGCGCAATCATCTGGCTCGCTTTTTTCGCCACCGCGCGGAAAACGTGCAGGGAGTCGGGGGAACGGAAGCATGGCAGAAACTTGCCGAAGCACCTTTGTAGGATGGACATTCATGTCCGTCGCATGGCCATGCAGCGTTGTCGATAAGAAGATTCTTGTGCAGCGGAAGTCCTTGGCCAATAAGACGTCGAGTGGCGAAGTCTCGGACATGAATGTCCAAGCTACGAGAAGCGCAGTCCCTTTTCAAAACAAGGCATTTTCAAAAATGCTTTCGCGCTCCTGGAATCTTTGTTAACAGACGGGGATTTTTCGTTTGAGTTCAAAACCGCAACGAGATGTCAACATTGGACTCGAAACCTGCATTGATCAACAAGATCTGAAAGCGTTCGCCCTGGGGCATCCCGACGAGGATCGCTCGGAAGCTATTGCTCCACATCTTTCCGCCTGTGCGCCCTGTGGAGAAACGGTGTCGGGATTTGACGACAGGAATCTCAAGACGCCTACTTCACCCATCGACATTGAGCTTACGAATGCGTGTCTGCTCGCGTGGAAGGTGCTGACAGGCAGTAATCCCCGATTCGCCAGCGCCAGCCTTGGAGATCTTACGACCAGGGAACGGCCGAGCGGAGTGACCATCGCCAACATGCCGAAGTTTGTCTCGCATTCATCGGATGAGAAGTAAACACCAGTGCAGAAGTTGCTTCGTTTAACCGCGTGCCCATCGGGCCGCGCTTCGCCGCCAATCGCGGGGCGTTGCCCACGCGGTTAAACACTGTTATGCCAAACTACTTCTGCCGAGGTGCTTTTACTCCGCGCGGTCGAGGTTGAGAGAATTTGTGAGCGGCATGCGTCAGCTTGCCGGTACAAAAACGAGGTACCGGAGGGCTCACGCCACTCCGCTCGCCAGACTCATTTCTGCCCGCGCGGAGTATAACTCGCAGAGTGTGGTGCCTGGGCAGCGTGTTTTTGGTTGTGCGACGGACATGAATGTCCATCCTACGGGAACCCGCGAACTCCGGCGAATATGGATTCCCAACTTGCGTGAACTGCGCTGAGATTGCTGCTACGCTGCGGCCTGTGATGACGGATCGGATGTCTGACGACGCCTTAGATAGCCGAACGTCAAAGGGAATTGCCGGGTGTGTCGGTGCAGGCAGCGTGAGGTGCGGAGCGTGTGGACTCGTCAGATTCCGTTTCGGGTGGATATTGCCGGCGTGATCGAGATCATGGGATCGTCGCTGTACAGCAGGGTGGACACGCCGATTCGGGAGCTGATTCAGAATGCCCACGACGCCATCATGCGCCGTCGCAGCCGGGATCTGTCGTTTCATGGCCGGATCGATATTCAGCAGAACGCCGGCGATGGGACTCTGACTTTTTCCGATGACGGAATCGGCCTGAACGCCGACGATGCCGAACAGTTTCTGGGAACATTGGGAATCGGCATCACGGGGTTGCTCAAAGGCCGGGGCAGCGACGAACAACGCGAAGCCATCAACGGCGACGGTGACCATCTGATTGGTCAGTTCGGTATCGGACTCTTCAGTGCCTTTATGCTGGCAGATCGCCTCGTCGTCGAGAGTCGTCGTGAAGACTGGGCCGAAGGCATTCGCTGGGAAGCCGGGCCGGGGACGAGCATCACGTTGTCGTCCAGCGATCGTACCGAAGTCGGCACGTCCGTGCGACTGTATCTGAAACCCCAGTTCCGCGTGATGTCTGAGTCTGCCGAACCGCTGGAAGCCGCGATTCGGGAGTATGCAGACTTCCTTACCGTGCCCATTCATCTCAACGGCAGCGCGGCGCGGGTGAATGTGATTCATGTGGCGTGGTTTGAGCCGACTCCGGACCCTGAAGCATTGGAACTCGAACTCGCGAACTATTTCAGTGAATCGCCGCTGGACGTGATTCCGATCCGCGTCGAAAAACCGGCCTCCATCGCCGGAGCGTTGTACATTTCGCCGCAGCGGACACCAGGCTTTGCGGATGACTCGACGGTCGCCGTCACTGTGCGTCGCATGGTGATCTCGCGCCGCGTGCGCGATCTGTTGCCGCCGTGGGCCACGTTCCTGCGCGGCGTGCTTGAACTGGAAGACTGTTCGCCGACAGCCAGCCGGGAAGACCTTGTCCGTGATGATGCCTTTCAGATCGTGCGTTCGACGCTGAATGAATTCCTCTTCATGCATCTCGAGAAGATGGCGGATGAGGAACCGTCGCGACTGGAAGCGATCGTCAACTGGCACCGCTATCTGCTGGCCGGAGCGGCGCTGGCAGAACCACGACTGCGCGAACTGCTTGCAAAAGTGTATCGCTTCCGCACGTCACGCGGGGCGCTGCTGTTTGATGAGCTGCTGAAGAAAAGCATGGCCGATGGGTTACACGAATCGAATGCTGAGTTTGTCATCTGGTACAACGCCGATCGCCGTCAGGAACGCTATCTGGACGATGTGTTTGCATCGAATCCTGTGCCATGCGTACATGTGTTCCGGAGTTTTGAAGAGAACCTGCTGGCGGCGATGATTTCAGATCATCCGGAACGAGAAATCGATCTCCGCCCGGCAACGCCTTCGTCTGCCAACTTTGCTGATTCTGTCATGGGCATGAATGAGCTGGAAGATGTACCACCAACATGG
>JAYTAK010000952.1:0-7074 GCA_043737515.1 Candidatus Kuenenia sp.
GTGCCGACTTTGACTTTAACCTGTCTGAACGCAAACAGCTTCATCTTGAGCGCTGAGATCCACTGGCTTCGCGGCGTCATGGATGTAATGGCACCGCTGTAAAAAACTTCATTGACGCGTCTGCCATCGATCAGCCGAAACGCGTTAGCGTCCGGTTCATCGTGAAACCGTGGGCTAACGCCCGGCGGCTGATGTAAGGCGGGATGCTGCAGGATGAAATCGCCAAGACTGATCTCTTCGGCACGGCACGCGGCATCCAGGATCGCGAGTTCCAGTGCGCAGCGGACGGAGTTGCCGAAACACTCACGAACGGCGATGCCCGGATCGGCCGCGACGTCTGCGAAACGAAACTCATCGACCAGAAGGCTGGCGTCACATGCACTGGAAAACGTCGCCTCGCGGAGAGGCGAAAAGTCGGTCTGTGCCAGGTGCCGCCAGACAGAATCAATTGTTTCGCCGGTCACATACGGTCGGGGCAATCCTTCGCCCCAGCCGCAACTGCCATCGTCCAGCACGCAGCGCAGGATGAGCGTTTCGTTGGCGCGACGTTCGTGCGACGCATGCCGCACGGGCTTCTTCAAAGCGATGGGAACCTGAAATGCTGTAAGACGATGAATTCGCATAAGATCAAGCCGACTGGAATTCGGCGAATATGTTACCATGCGAGCGGTTGGGATTGATGTATTTCTTTGGCGAGCGGGGGATGTCAATCCCCTGATTGATCGCGTGGACACTGCAAAAATCAGGGGACTCACGTCCCCCGCTCGCCGAACGCAGCTTCAGTGAGTGTCTCGGCAACTCAACCGGTGAAGGACTTTACATGCCCAGTCAGCAACTTACGACCGCCGACCGTGTTTCAATCAACATGTTCGAACTGAAATCCGGTGGCAGCCGCGACATGCTCATGCTGCACGGAGTCGCCAGAGCAGGGCGGACGTTTTCGGCGTTTGCCGCCGTGCTGCCGGATCAGTTGACGATTTCAGCGATCGATTTCCGAGGCCACGGTGAGTCCGGTCGCGCTGGCGCGCGATATCTTGTGACGGATTATGTCCACGACGCGGTAGCTGCATTGGAAGCGATTGGTCGCCCGACGATTCTGTATGGTCATTCGCTGGGATCGCTGGTCGCGGCTGCGGTGGCGGCGCAGATGCCGCAGGCGGTGTCGGCCATCGTGCTGGAAGATCCGCCGTCGGTGGGCTATTGGCAGAACATTGAAGCGACAAATTACCATCCGACGTTTGTGGCTATGCGGCAATGGGCCGGTCGGCTGGATCTTTCTTCACATGAAATCGCGTTGCAACTGCGCGACGCTCCCATGAAGCCGATGGCGGACGGTCGAACGGTGAAACTCGGCGACGTGCGCGACGCGGTTTCGCTGCGGTTTACGGCGAGCTGTGTGAGGCAGCTCGATCCGCATGTCATGCAGACGATTCTGGAAGACGACTGGCAGAAAGGCTACGACGCAGAGTCGATTTTCAAGGCGATCCGTTGCCCCGTACTGCTCCTCCGCGGCAATACGGCGTTGGGAGGCATGTTGCCTGCGGACGATGCAGATCGCATGGTGGCCCAGTTGCGCGACTGCACGCGGATTGATTTTCCGACCGCCGGCCATCTGCTGCACTGGCAGGCGAGAAGCGAAGCATCGCACCAGACATCGGCATTTATTGATTCACTGTAGAGTGCGCTCAGTAGACGGAGACTTTGGCGAGCGGGGGATGTCAATCCCCTGATACATGTCGCGAGCCAAAGCACATCAGGGGACTTACGTCCCCCGCTCGCCGACTGAGTTTCCCTGGTAAGTCCACACCATTTCGTCAGGACGGGACTGGAGTCCCGTCCTGCGTTTGTGACGCAGCTTGTTATCACGCACTATCGGCGCAAGCTGCTCTCCCCTGGCTTCGACAACTCCTGCTGTCGCAATAACTCGTCGATGCGTTTTTTGATGATTTCATCTCGGCGTTCCTGTCGTTTGTTGAGCCATTCTTTGGACTTGCCGAGCAACTGCTGCAGGCGTTCGATTTCGGCCTGGCGGGATTTTTGGTTGGCGTCGAATTCCTCCTGAAGATGATCCTGAAGAAGCTTGCGAAGTTCCGTCTGATCGGCTGGATCTTTGGCAGTACGAAGCCAGTTTTGGATGAGCACGGTCGCGGCGCTGGGTTTTGGATCGGGCGCTGGAGCATCGTCTGGCGCGAAGAATCGAGACGGCTCCTGTTGGAAAGGCGAAGCGGGGGTTGGATTATCCATAATGCCTCCACGTTCGAAAAGTTCCGGGCTCTCAGGCGAGACCGTTCGCGCCACCATCTGCTTCACTTCTTTTCCATCTATGATTCGTACCCTTTCTTCGTAAACGATTCTTGCACCTGCAGGAACATCGCTCGGATTGCTGGAATCGACTGAAGGACTCGAAAACAGATTTCCGATTGTACTTTGAGCAAGAACGGGAGCCGGAAACCGAAACTCAATGCCATTCAGCGTCGTTGTTTCGTTCAATGCAACTTGAATCGACGGTGCCGTTCCGCCATCGTCTACTGCCAGCGGCACAACCTGAAAGCACGCCGGATCGCGAATGCCGCTCGGAAAGCCAGTTATCTTTTCGCGCTTGCCAATTGAGTAGTCCGCAACAGGGACCAGCTCAAATCTGAATTTCCCGTCAACGGCAGTTGTCATCGCATTGAATGACTTGTTCTGCCGCTCTTGAAATCCCTCATTTGACATCAGTCGCGAAAAATACTGGTCATTGCTGCCAGTTGGCTGAAGAAGCGCAGGCAGCGTCAGGAATGATGCGGTGTTGAGTACAATTCGAGTCGTTTCACTTCCAGATTTGCTCCAGTCGGGCAGCATCGACTGATCGGAGATTGTGCCTTCGACGATACCGAATTCCGGTAGTGCGATTTTCTGTGTTGTGCCACCTGGCACTCTCCATAATCCGACATTCGTTGCGAATGATCCAAACGGCATCTCGGCGAATACTTCGGAATTGTCGCTCACTTGCTTCGAGGCAAGGGAAATCATGATTTCACCTGGCGGCACTCGCAGGGTTTGATCAACCACGGGAACAGTATGCCACCATGTAATCATCGGATCAAATCGCCAGTCTGGACTGGGTTCCTTCGAAGCGGTCAGATCAGGACGTGTAAAATCGTCCGTTTTTGCAGGCGTCTCTGGACGAATGAACGATCCCTGAACCGAGTTCGTCCACACGACAGTCAGCCGCAGATCCGCACGCTTGTCTTCCGGCACCGTAGAGACATCCAGTTCCACGCGAGCCCATTCTCGCAACTTCGCCTGATCGCCAAACGCCGCTGCAGGAAGAAACAGGAATCCTTGTTCGTTCGACGCGACAATGGCTTTGGCGTCACCCACAGTCACGGTGCCGATTTCGTTGAACAATTCCTTCAGCGGCGGTTTTTCAACATTGGGTATTTGTCGAGGCTTCAGCTCCTGATCAACAACTCCGCCTGGCGTATCGAGCACTGTGACGGCTTTCGCATCCGTTGCCGGGGTTCCATCGGGATTGAGGAGTTTGATTTGCCGTTCCTGTGCGGATGCGAATTGCATCATGAGCAACAGGCTGACGATGAGTTGGATGATCTTGTGCATGGATTGGGGTTCCTGTGTTGTGAGCGGAATGGCGTAGTGTACAGTAGGTCCAGCCTGCCGGGCTGGACTTTCGCCGTAAGGCGAACTGATGGGCGGACGTCCGCTCAACGGCGGCACATTGCCCTTCAATCAACCTGCGCTCGGCCGCAGGTCGCAACAAGTTGCGAAGTCCTTTCCGGCAGAAAGGACCTACAGTAGGTCCAGCCTGCCGGGCTGGACTTTCGCCGTTAGGCGAACCGATGGGCGGACGTCCGCCCAACGGCGGCACGTAGCCCTTCAATCAACCTGCGTTCGGCCGCAGGTCGCACCAAGTTGCGAAGTCCTTTCCGGCAGAAAGGACCTACAGTAGGTCCAGCCTGCCGGGCTCATCCTTACCCACATTTTTTGAGCGCGGCGCGGTAACCGCGAAGGGCGAGGATGAGAGTTTCGAGCCCACGCCAGATGGTTTGCCAGCCGGGCTCGCCGTCGGACTTTCGGCCGAGGAAGCCACCAAGGCCGGCGAGAGCTCTCATGAATTCTCGCACGGTGCTGATCGCTCGTGGCCGACGTGTGATCTTACCAAGTACTTCCACCCATTCCAGCGGCACCAGTTTTCTGGCTGGAGTCTCTGGAGCCTGACGAGCCACATCGCGAAGCTGTAACAGACGCACGGCCTGTACGCAGATCACACCGATCACTGGCTCCAGTCGATCAGCGGTTTCGTATTGACGGCCTTCGACCTGCAAACCGGTTTTCAGGCACTTGTGAAATTCCTCCACCACCGGACGTTGTTCATACATTTCAATCACGCTGAGGCAATCATTAAACGATGCAACCGACTCGTGCGTGTACAGCACCCAGCGAATCGCCTCACAACCATTCGGCGCTTTGACTTCCCGAACTTCCACAATGTTTGTGGGAACCTCGCGAACTTCGTTATCCATCACGAATGCTGTGGCACCTTCGCGCGGACGGAGCATCGTCACCGACGCACTGCGGACTTCCACGTTGGCCCAGCGAGCTTTCTGATTTTTGTTCGCGGAGACCCAGATCTGATAACTTCCTTTCAACGTTGCTGCGGCAAGGACTTCATCCAGTTTCAGCTCCGTCCCATCCGCCGTGCGAAGCTTGCGTTTCAGCTGAGCCGCGCGGATGACCCAGCTGTCACCTTTCAGATACAGATGAGCGAATACGTCGAAGTTGTCAGCGCCGCGATCACACACATGAATGAACTGAATGCCCGGCCCGCGTCCATTCACTTCGTCTATGACGCGGCCCCAGACTTCCGATTCTGTCGGACGTTTGCGACAGTTGACACGATGCACACGGTCCAGTTTTCCCGCCGCCCGCGCCCAAAGTTCCTGCATGCCGAGCCCCATGACCCGATGGCTTTCCGCGTCAATCACGAGTGCTGAATGCAGAAAGAAGCCACGGCGTTGCTTGGCCGTGAGCGGTCCAAGCCCCTTGCGTTCGCTCTTGTATCCATAGTCGATTTCGGTGGTGTCGCTGACGACCAGATAGCGTCCCGGCGGCAGAGTTCGCGTGTTCTGATAATGCGTGTCAGTGACGGACTCGAACGTGACTTCCGACCGTTGAAACAGTCGATAGACGGCTTTGCAGTCGGCCCAGTCTTCAGTTTGATGCGGTGTCGAAGCGTCCGGCTTCTCCGCCATCTGCTGCGCATAACGCACAAGCCGCTGCGTCCGCCGCACGTCGCCAAGATTGCAGGTGCCAAACTGTTTTTCACTCCACGCAGCAGGTTCGAGGTCGATGAGTGATGTCATCAGACGGTCTCCAGATCAAACTCCTTCTTAACACCGTCATGGATTTCCTGCCCCCCTCCCCTGAGTGGCAACTCCCGGACATACAGCAATACAGACGCCAATCAGCACCAACTGCTAAATCACAGCAAATCTGCTGATCCCGAGCATGAGCTTTGTAAATTGTGCTTGAAACTTGTAACTTTTTCCGGGTAAGGATGAGCCTGCCGGGCTGGACTTTCGCCGTAAGGCGAACCGATGGGCGGACGTCCGCTCAACAGCGGCACATTGCCCTTCTATCACCCTGCGCTCGGGCGCAGGTCGCAACAAGTTGCGAAGTCCTTTCCGGCAGAAAGGACCTACTGAACAGTTACCGGCGGCTAGCGCCGGGCCGCTCATCGGTCAGGGTTTGCAGTGATTGTTCAATGTCGCGGAATACGCCGTCGAGGTTGTCGTTCCAGTCGTCGAGGTTGGCGTTGGGCGGTTTCCATGATTCTGAGATTGGAGGTTGTTCGTCCGCTTGATGAGGTAACGACTCTACGTTTGGCGGCATCAATGTGTATCCCAACAGCGCGGCGATTGTCAGGACCGCAATGATCAGCACGATTCGCATCGGACGACCGCTGAACAGCTTATGTCTTTTGCTTCGCTGCAACTCCGGCGGCAGGAGATGAATGCCTGGCTGGCTGAAGTGGGCGAGGCATTGAGTGAGTAATTCAGCGACAGCCGTAGCCGATTGAAATCGATCAGTGACAGACTTGGCATGCAGGCGATCAACGATCGTACAGAGCCATTGCGGGATTTCCGGATGGATGTCGCGAATCGGGCGTGGTGAATTGTCGGTGATGCGGCGGAGAACCCCGTATGGTGATTCCGCTCGGAAGGGAACTCGACCGGTACACATTGTGTACATCACACTCCCCAGACTGAACAAGTCGCTGCGGCCATCGACGGATTCGCCGCGGGCCTGTTCGGGTGACATATACTGCGGCGTGCCGGCGATGACTCCGGTGCGCGTCACGGATGCATCATCGACGGCTCGGGCCAGGCCGAAGTCCGTGATCACAAGGCGATCAACGCCGTCGCCCAGCAGAATATTGGCGGGCTTGATGTCACGATGCACCAATCCCTGATCATGCGCTGCCGCAAGACCGGAAGCGATCTGGATACTGATTCGCAGAATGTCTGCCACCGGCAACGCTCCCTCAGAATCCAGCCGCTTCTGCAGGGACGATCCACCGACGTATGGCATCACGAGGAACGGCAACGCGGCGTCAGTGGAGACTCCGTAAATAGCGATCACATTCGGATGCAGCACGGCGGCAGCAGCGCGGGCTTCACGGGAAAATCGCTGCCGAGCCGCACCGCTGGTGGCCAGATGTGGTGCGAGGACTTTGATGGCGACGGTGCGATCCAGCGGACCATCGAAGGCTTTCAGGACGACACCCATGCCGCCCGCACCGACGACACCCGACACTTCGTAGCCACCCAACCGACCGAGCATCGCCGGGTCGTCGGTCGGATTCAGGATCTCGATCACATGCCTGATCTGCGGCAACGAGGCAGCGTCTTCATCGGCAACCGAGTGACGATTGCCAATGCTGCTCAGGGAGACTCGATCGAGTTCATCGTCTTTAAGAAAAGACTGCGCGTCGGTCCATGATTCCGGGGCAGCGGCGGATTCATCCAGTCGGCGTCGGCAGCGTTCGCAGTCATTCAGATGATCGAGTATCTG
>JAYTAK010000953.1:0-7072 GCA_043737515.1 Candidatus Kuenenia sp.
GAATTTGCCGACTGCAGCAGTCCGGGTTGATTGTTGCCAAAGTCAATCGGTGTCGTGATCAGTTCACGCACGATCTGATCGTATGGAGTCTGCTCAGAAAAGTGTTTCCACAGCCAGGCTTCAAAACCCGGCACCAGCGCGCGTGTGCCGGGTTCGTTGAACGCCTGAGGAATCAATGCATTGCGCCAAATGATCGTGAAGTGCCGCACGAATGCCGGGCCGTCGAGAAGTGCATCGACCAGTTCGCTGCGTTTCGTGGCCGAGGTGCTGGTCAGGAAGTCGCGAGTCTCCGATGCTGCCGGAATTCGGCCGGCGAGATCCAGATACAGCCGCCGGACGAACTCTTCATCCGTCGCTGCGGGTGCTGGTTCGACGCCCGTGCTTTTCCATGACTCTGAAAACAGCCGATCGATTTCGGTCGCTGTCTCGGCCACGGATTTCGGCATCTGGCTGGCCGGATCGGTCTCCTGAGCGTACAAGCCAGCATTCATCGCCAGCCAGGCGGCAAGGATCAGTTGTGTTTTCATTTTGGGCTCCACATGCAGCAGCGGATTATGTCCAGGTTCGCGCATTTTACGAAGATTTGGCGTAGGCAGGGTACTCGTTTCGATTCCGTTTCGCATCCGGAAGAAGTAAACCGCGACTCGGATTTGTCTGTTCAAGTTGGTGAATTTGGATTCAACTCGTGTTTTTCGGGCCGTATTTGTTGTGAAGCAGTCACCTTATCCTGTCGCCAACCAACTCACGATGGCCATCACCGAGCTGGATGTCGGTGGTGCCGAGCGTGCGTTCGTACAGATTGCGATGGGACTCAAGTCGCATGGCTGGAACGTCCGTGTGATCAGCCTGCGCGATGCAGGCCCGCTGGCGGAACCGTTGCGGCAGGCAGGAATCATTGTTGAGGCACTTCATTGCGGTGGCCCCGCTGATTTCCGCGCGATCCATCGGATGAAGCTGGCGCTGCTGAAGTATCCGCCATCGGTGTTGCTCACGTTTCTGCATCAGGCCAACATCGTGGGACGTCTGGCTGCACAACGTGCGGGTGTCAAGACCGTCGTCTGCGGCGTGCGCGTCGCCGATCGTCGCTGGGCTGTGCGTATTCCGGAATGGCTGACGAGACGGCATGTCACGCACTATGTTGCGGTCAGCCGATCGGTGGCGGAGGTTCATCGAGACGTGTGTGGTATCGCGGCGGATCGTATCGACACGATTTACAATGGCGTGGATCTTGAAAGAATTGATGCCGCCGTTGCCGTGTCGCGGAGTGAATTGCGATGCAATGACAATGATCAGGTGATTCTGTGTGTGGGCAGACTGAGTCTCCAAAAGGCTCCGTTGGATGTCGTCGCAGCCTTCGATGCACTGCGGCGGCTGGATCCAATCGGCCATGCCCACCGAAAACTGGTATTTGTCGGTGATGGACCCTTGCAGTCGGCGGTCGAAAACCAGATCCGGGAGAAACGACTTCAGGACCATGTGCATCTGCTCGGCTGGCGTACAGATGTTGCGTCGGTCATGAGAGCGGCGACCGTACTCGTGCTGGCGTCGAAATGGGAGGGCCTGCCAAACGTGATTCTGGAGGCTCAGGCGGCGGGTCTGCCGGTTGTCGCATCTGCGGTCGATGGCTGTCTGGAAGTCATCGACGATGGTCAGACCGGGCGCCTGTTCCCGCCGGGTGATACGGTGCGTCTGGCTCAAATTCTGCATGAACTGCTTGGGGCGAATGACGGCTCGATCAATGCGCAGAGTGAAACACGAGCCAAGCTGGTAAAGAACGCCCACGCCCACGCCTTCGTTGCCCGTTTTTCGTGGGAAAAGTGCGTCGCAGAATACGACGCACTGCTGCGAAAACTCCAATCCGCCGAATCTGTCCCGTCACCGCCGTCCGATCGGTAGATGAAGCGACGCTGATCCGTCAGAATGCACCAACGTAGCTCAGTCGCTCCGCCGACTGAGATTCCGAGTCTGGCACGGCACCGTCGGCAGATTTCTGGACGTGTTCTTGAAAAGGCGAGCGGGGGACGTGAGTCCCCTGATACCGTGTATTAAACATTTTCAATCAAGGTTCATGACGTTGACAACCGGGGCTCATTACACAGTACTGGCACGACGATTCCGTCCTCAGGCGTTTGATGACGTCGTCGGGCAGGAACATGTAGCCCGCGCGCTGACGAACGCGATCAAAGCTGGCCGCGTCGCGCATGCGTACATGTTCACCGGGGCACGCGGTGTCGGCAAAACTTCGACGGCGAGGATTCTGGCGAAGGCCCTGAACTGCCCGAATGCGAAGGACGGCGTGCCGTGTAATCACTGCGAAATCTGTGACGGGATCTCGGCCGGCAATGACGTTGATGTGCTGGAAATCGACGGTGCGTCCAATCGCGGGATCGACGACATTCGTTCGCTCCGCGCCAACGTGGGCGTCCGTTCGATGCGGACAGAATACAAAGTCTACATCATCGACGAAGTACACATGCTCACCAAAGAAGCATTCAACGCGCTGCTCAAGACGCTGGAAGAACCTCCGCCGAATGTGAAGTTCGTGTTCTGCACGACCGAGCCGAACAAAGTTCCGGACACGATCCTGTCCCGCTGTCAGCGATTTGATTTTTCCAGCATCAACGACATCTCGATCGCAGACCGGCTGCGTGAAATTGCCAAGATCGAAGGCTTTGAAGTTTCGGAAGACGCATTGGAACTGGTCGCGCGCCGCGCGCGGGGATCGATGCGCGACAGTCAGTCGCTGTTCGATCAGTTGCTGGCGTTCAGCGATGGCACTGTGACGGCTGAAGATGTGCATCGGATGTTGGGAACCGCCGGTGACGAACGACTGGTGAATCTGTTCAATGCAATTGTCGAACATCGTCCCGGAGAAGTGCTGGCTCAACTGGAGGAATCATTCGCGACTGGGGTGCAGCCAGGCGAACTGATGGATCAGGCCATCGGCTATGTGCGTGACCTGATGGTTACGTTGAGTGGCGGACAAACGGTGTTCCTGTGCAGCGTGGCGACGCGTCATCGTGAAACGCTGATGAAGCAGGCTGCGCGGTTGAGCATGCATTCTGTGATGGCGGCGTTTCAGATTCTGTCGGACGGCAAGAACCAGATGTTCCGCAGTACGTTCGCGCGGACGGTGCTGGAAATGGCGATGGTGCAGTTGAGCCTGCTGGAAAACCTGAGCGCCATCAGCGATCTGCTATCGGGGCGATTACCCGCACTGCCGGAGATGCCAGTTGGCAATTTGGCGGCACCATCGGTTTCAGCATCGCCTGCGGCTGCTGCTGCGTTGCTGTCTGCGGAAAAAAAAAACGCTGAGCCGTTGAAGGCCGCGGACATCACACCGCCCGCAGGTTCTGCGGTCACCAGCGTCGAAGATCCGACCGATCCGTCTGATCCGTCCGCCAACATGACGGACGCTGCTGTGGTCGTGACCGAAACAACCGTTGCCGCCGCGCCTGAGATCGAACTCACGCAGGAGAACTGCCCTGCGCTGTTTGAACGGCTCCTGGGCACGCTGGGGCTGACAATTTCTGCGGGATTCAGGCAGGCCAGCGGTTTGCAACTGGGATCTGAAAACCGCGTTGAAATTCTGCTGGATTCCACGAGTGAATTTGCCAGAAAAGCGCTTGAGCAGGCCGACAATCGCAGCCGCATCGAAGCGGAAATCCTGCGACTGACCGGACGCACGGTGTCTGTTGCGTTGCGGCTGACTGCGCCTAAAAAATCGACCAAGGCAACGACCGTCGATCCTGCTCCACCCAGCCCGGCAGCAGAGAAGAACTCCGAGCAGCCAGTTGTTTCGAATCAGCGAAGTCCGCGGGCTGAAGTAAGTCCGCCATCGGCTCCACCGCTTCGCAATCTGATGGGCGAAGTGGATCCCGGCAGCGATTTGTTTGTACGCGAAGTGATGGAAGCATTCGGCGCGACGGTGGTTAGAATCACGACAGCGCCTTCCGTACAGGTGGCGACGCCTGAAAGCGACAGCACCGACGAATAACACAGGGACTACGCCGTCGGACCAAATGAGAGATTGAAGAAGCCACGAAAGGGACAAGACATGTTTGGTGGATTGAAGAACATTGCGAACATCATGCAGCAGGCCGGTGAGATCAAGGGCAAAGTTGCTGCGGCCAGAGATCGAGTCAGCAAGCTGCAGTCGGAAGGCAGTGCCGGGCCGGATCTGGTGCGGATTGTTGTCAGTGGTGAAATGACCGTGCTGAGCGTTTCGATCGATCAGAATCTCATCGCATCGGGCAATCGTCAGATGATTGAGCAGCTTGTCATCGCCGCCGCCAATGAAGCCCTGCAGAAATCTAAATCTGCGGCCGCCGCGGAAATGGCCGACATCGCCGAAGGCATGAACGTCCCGGGCTTGCAGGATGCGATTGCGAAAATGGGAATGAGCTAGATCGCATGAGCCATACACCATGACGCAATTACGTCAGCCGACGCGCGGAACCGGGGTGCTGTTTGCCACCACCGTTTTCGTCAGCGCGTTCCTGCTGTTTCAGATTCAGCCGCTCATCAGCAAAGCCATCCTGCCGTGGTTTGGCGGGACGCCCAGTGTCTGGACAACATGCATGTTGTTTTTCCAGACGCTGCTTTGCGGTGGCTACGCATATTCGCACCTGCTCACCGCAAAGCTGACGACTCGCTGGCAGGCCATTCTGCATGTGACACTGCTGGTTGTGTCGCTGGCGTTCCTGAATATTCTGCCATCGATCGCATGGAAACCTGTCGGGGCCGAATCACCAACGCTGCGGATCGCGTTACTGCTGCTTTCGACGGTCGGACTGCCGTACTTTATTCTGTCCACCACGGGACCTCTCCTGTTGCGATGGTTCAGCCTGATTGAACCTGCGACGTCGCCCTATCGTTTGTACGCGCTGTCGAATGCCGGATCACTGGTGGCACTGTTGTCATATCCGATTCTGTTTGAACCGCTGATGCGGGTTTCGATTCAGGCAACCAGTTGGTCGATCGGTTTCTGCGTGTTTGCGGCGCTGTGTGTGGCGTGTGTGGTACGACTGTGGCGGCTGCCGCAAGACATCAATCAACCTGCCGAATCAACGAGACCTGTAGACAGGAAGTCCCGGCCTGTTACTGTCGGAACATACAGCGTGTGGTTCATCCTCGCGATGATCGCTTCGACGATGCTGCTGGCAGAAACGAACGAGGTCTGTCAGGACGTCGCCGTGATTCCCTTCTTATGGGTGATTCCGCTTTCGCTGTACCTGTTGTCCTTCATCCTGTGCTTCGAAAGCGACCGCTGGTATCGCCGCAACTGGTATGCGTTGAGTACCGCCGTGCTGGTCCTTGCGGTCTGCTGGCTGCAGAGTTTCGGGTCTCGCACATTCCTGCCGTTGCAGTTGGCGATCTACTTCGGAACGCTGTTCAGCATCTGCATGTTGTGTCACGGTGAACTCGCCCGCATGCGGCCAGATCCCAAATCACTCACGGCGTTTTATCTCACACTGTCCGCAGGCGGAGCGGGTGGTGGACTGTTTGTGGGATTGCTGGCACCAGTGATTTTCCCCGCATTCTGGGAACATTATCTCGGACTGTTGGCGGCATCCGTGATCGTTGTGATCGTGTATTCCGATCATCGCGGCTGGACGTCTGAAGATCAGCGGCCTCCAATGCTTTGGACCGGACTGGCAATCGCCCTGTTTGTGGGCGTGGGCACCGTGTTCGCGGCGGCAGTTATGAACTACACAGAATCCATCGCCATGGTCCGCAACTTTTACGGCGTGCTGGAAGTCGAAACGGATGACATCGAAGACGCGGTCGTGCTGCGTCACGGGCGCATCATGCACGGGCTGCAGGTGAAGGGAATCCCGAGTCTGCCGACGATGTACTACGGTTTCAAAACGGGGGTCGGACGTTCAATTGAAGAATTGCGAGACCGCAAAACTCCGCTCAAAATCGGACTGGTGGGACTCGGTGCAGGTACGCTCGCAGCATACGGCAAAGCGGGTGATACTTTTCGATTTTACGAGATCAACGAAAATGTCACGCAACTTGCGCAGCAGCACTTCACATTCCTGAAAAACTGCCCGTCAACGATAAACATCATACACGGTGACGCGCGACTGGTGCTGGAAAATGAAGCGCCGCAGGACTTCGATCTCCTGGTGCTGGATGCATTTTCCGGGGACGCGATTCCCACGCACTTGCTCACTCAGGAAGCCATGCAGTCGTACCTTCGGCATCTGCGTCCGAACGGTCTGATCGCCATCCACATTTCTAATCTGCACTTCGATCTGCGTCGCGTCACCGATGCGCTGGCGGCGGCGAGCAATCTCCATGCAAAGACCCTGGAAACGGCTCCCGTGATGGATTCCCAGACTGGCATGCAAAGCCTCATCGACCCCGGCAGCCGCTGGGTGCTGCTCGCCCGTGACGCAGAATTACTCAACCGACCCCGCTACACAGAAATCGCTGCTCGCGATTCACTGTCCAAGGACCGTCAAGTCCTGTGGACAGACGATTTCAGCAACCTGATTGAAGTGCTGGACTGGTAGCAACGAGCCGACGAGTTGTGGTCCATTGACGTCTGACTCATTACGGATTGATGTCAGCAGAGCCACGAGTGACATTTTCGAGGGTCCTGGTGCCGCGCATCTCAAGGCAGTGCACAACGATAGAGATTCGTGATCCAGCGGCTTCCGGAGTAAGCGTCAGTTCCCACTTGACGGTGCCATCCAGCTCTGGTTGTCTGGGCGGAGGGAGCGAAACAACTTTCTTCGGCGAGAAGACTACGACACGGCATTGTGAGTTCGCGGGGGCAAACCCGGTGATCACCAAAGGGTCAGAGACTTTTACTGGAGAAGGAATATTGAGCCCTGAGACCGATGCACCGGCGGTCGTGGGAATACCGTCGATGAGATCAACTGCAAATTCGATATAGACATGAGTCGGACCGGGAGAAACTGGAAGATCATCGCGTCGAGCCGCAGTTGAATGAGAAAACAGCCTCTTCCGCAGAATCTGTGGGTGATATTGAATTAGGAATGGGCGTTGAGGCCAAAAAACACGGGGTTTTCTGGAAAACAGACCGTTGGGAATTCGG
>JAYTAK010000954.1:0-3091 GCA_043737515.1 Candidatus Kuenenia sp.
TTGGATTTCTCGGAAAGTCCTTTGGTCATGGGCGGCTCGCAGGGCGGTAGGTTTAGGATAGAGTCAGCGTTGGTTTTGAAGATCGCCTCGGCTTCAGTCACGGCAGACATTAGCACGCCGATCTCACGACAGCAGGTTGTCGATCCCTGTGTATTTCTTCACGACATCCGGATCGAGTTCCAAACCAAGACCAGGTGCTTCAGGAATGGCCAGCATTCCGTCCGCATCCAGTTTCCAGCCGCCGATAGTGATTTCGTCGATAAAGGGAGAACCGGTGAGGTATTCGACCAGGTCGGTGCCCGGAAACGCTGACGCCAGATGCAGGTCGGCGGCCAGTCCTACCGCTGTGTTCCAGCCGTGTGGGATGAATCGTACGCCGTGGTCCTGAGCCATCCAGCCGATGCGACGCTCTTCGCTGATGCCGCCGACTTTTGTGACGTCCGGCTGCACGATGTCGAACGCTCGAGCTTCCAGCCAGGGCAGAAACGCCTGACGCCGCGTGAGCACTTCTCCGCCAGCGATCGGCACGGGCGAGTGTTCGCGCAGTTTGACGTAGTCTTCCAGAGCATCCGGATTCAGCGCTTCTTCAAACCAGTGGACATCGTAGTCTGCCAGCATCTTTGACGTGTTCAGCGCCCACTTGTAACCGTTGGTCCAATGTGCGTCACTGCCACCGGCATCGACCATCAGTCGGGATTCAGAGCCCACAGCTTCGCGAGCCGCTTTGACGATGGCTTCATCCGTCGCGGCATTGCGACGACCAAACGGTCCCCAGCCAATCTTGAACGCTCGAAATCCCTGCGCCTTCACGGCCAGCAGATGAGCCCGCAACTTGTCCGGTTCATCCATGAGCAGCGACGCATACGGCTGGACGCGTTCTCGATATCGACCTCCCAGAAGTCGTCCGACCGGCTGCCCGGTGGCTTTTCCAAGCAGATCCCACAGCGCGATGTCGATGCCGCTGATGGTGTGCGTGATTGAACCGCCGCGTCCGAGCCAGAACATATTCTGATGCAGTTTTTCGCTCACACGTTCCGGCTCAAGTGCATTCTCACCACGATACAGAGGTTCAAGCATCGCCAGCGAAGCGCGGACGAGGGCGTCGTTGGTAAAGACGCTGCCAAGTCCGACGGCACCGTCGTCCGTATGCACGGCGATAAGCGTATGGACGCAGTCGTCGGGCCGCAGCTCGTTGCTCCAGCCACCTTCAGGAGTCGCCCCACGCAAACCGGCACAGCGAATTTCACGGATCTTCATGATGTGACGTCCGAAACGGATTCATAGCCAAAACGGGTTGTTCCTCGATTGGTATCGAGCGGCGTTTTATAGTGTACTGAGCGTCAAATGTTTAGCCTCAGCCACAACCGCTGCTCGATGCGAACAGCGTTTTCTGTGGCAAGAGTTTGCCCTGTGAGTCTCGCGGCGTTGTTTTCGCGGCTGTCGTTGACAAGAATGCGAGTCGCGGAGCGACATCGCCTACGTAGCTCAGTCGCTCCGCCGACTGAGATTCTCTGGGGCCGACTGCCGTATTTCCTGAGTCAGGCACGACTTCCACCGTTCAAACATCGTTGCAAGGACTTGTGCCGTGGCAAACTCCGATTCCGGCGATTCACTTTTTTCAGCATTCAGGCAGACGCTGCGAAGCTGGATGAATTCCGATCGAGTCCGCATTGTCGGCAGTCAGGGACGTTCGCTGCAGATGCAGACAGGAGACCGTCTCGTCATCGGCGACCAATGCTGGATCGTGCAACAGCGTTCCGCGGCAGAAGATCCCAACGACGCCGAACGAATGCGGATCACTTACGAACTTCGCAGCGAAGCCTCGGACGCTGCGAATGCCCCGTGCGACATATTAGAGGTCATCATCCGGAAAGATGGCTCCTCGGCACATCAGGCCACACTGCGACAGGGAACGCAGGAATCCTCGATCCATGACGAGGACATCACCATCCTGCCCCGCGACAATCATCACGATTGAGCGACTGTCAGCAGATTGGCATCCCGCACGATCACCCACGCAGCGGAATGTCTTTGCAGAATTGAAAGTGGGATAAGCTTCCAGCTTGTCTTGGGCTTCCAACCGCAAACCGGGATAAGTTTCCAGCTTGTCATTGGCTTCCAACCGCAAGCCGGAAGGATACGCACTGTGGGCGGCACTCATCCAGCATGTGCCAAACCCGAACGAAAGTTTCTCGCTTCCTTTCTGCACGACTCGTGTCTCGGTAGCATACGTCACCACTCACGAAACGCGGAAGCTTCCATACGCCAAACGGCTGGCCTGTAAACAGCAATTCATAAGGATATTCTCAATGGCCCGATGTCTCGTCGCTGCACTGCTGATGTCTGCTCTTGTCAATACGGCCCGTGCAGACGAAGGTCCGGAGTTTGTCCGTGCCGTCGAAGGAATTGCGGAATTGAAACTCGGCAACGGAATGCGGGTGCTATTGTTTCCTGACGTCTCGCGGCCCACCGTCACCGTCAATCTGACGCTCTTTGTCGGATCCCGCCACGAAGGATACGGCGAAGCGGGCATGGCACATCTGCTCGAACATATGGTTTTCAAAGGCACGCCGTCACGGCCAACAATTCCTGCGGAACTCACGAAACGCGGCGCGCAGTTTAACGGGACGACATGGCTGGATCGCACCAACTACTACGAAACACTCTCAGCCAGCGATGAGAATCTGGAATTTGCGATCTCCATGGAAGCCGATCGCATGATTAACAGCTTGATCAAAGCCGAAGATCTGGCGTCAGAAATGACGGTCGTGCGCAATGAATTTGAACGCGGAGAAAACAGTCCGCAGCGCGTCCTGATGCAGCGAGTTTTCTCCACGGCCTATGAATGGCACAACTACGGCAAGTCCACCATCGGTAATCGCGCGGACATCGAACGTGTGCCTGTGGAAAACCTGCGCCGCTTCTACAAGCGATTTTATCAGCCCGACAACGCGATGCTGATCGTGGCCGGAAAGTTTGACCCTAAAAAGGCCATGGAACTCATTCAGCAGCACTTCGGTGCGATTCCAAAACCAGATCGTGAACTGGACAAGACCTATACCGAAGAACCCGCGCAGGACGGCGACCGCAT
>JAYTAK010000955.1:0-16146 GCA_043737515.1 Candidatus Kuenenia sp.
CTTTGAAGAATCGCTGCGATCACCGCTGCTGGCACGCTGGCCGGGAAAGATTGCCGCCGGAGCGACGAACAAAAACATCGTCTCACTGATTGACTTCGCGGAGACATTTCTGGACGTCGCTGGTCAGCAACCGGACTCAGAAATGCAGGGCCGCAGTTTCCTGCCGCTGTGCAAAGGAGAAACACCGTCAGATTGGCGGACCTCTCTCTATTATCACTACTATGAATTCCCGGTGCCGCATCGTGTTCGACCGCATGTGGGCGTAATTACGGACCGTTACAAGCTGGTTCACTATTACAAACCGGATGTGGATGACTGGGAGTTGCTGGATCGCGAAAAAGACCCGCAGGAGGTCAAAAACTTTTATGCCGACCCTGCGTACGCCGACACGGTAAAAGAACTTCATGCAGAACTTGATCGCCTGAAGATTGAAGTTAAAGAAACCGCCGAACCACCTCGATCCGCGTACGGGAACAGACCATTCGACGGTGAACCGCAGCCGGAACAATCAAAAGGCAAGAAGTAGTTACCGGCACATTCTCGGGATCATGAATTCTCTCGACACGCAGGCACAACTCATGAATCGCCGCACCATTATCACGGTAATCACATGGTTGCTCATTCTGGGACTCGTCGCGATGCTCTTGGACTTGCTGGTCGGCTGAGTTGTTGAAATTGCAAATCAGATCCTGCTTCGAGACAATGCGATTCGGCAAACTTTGTCCCGCACCGCCGGTCAAGGGCAATTCTGTATCGTAAGCGAGCAGAATTGCAGAAATCTGCTCATTTGTAGTTGTAGTCTTTGCATTGGCATTCGAATTGCGTAGAGGTTAAGTTGTGATCGTCGAGAAGCGCACAAGTGACTGGCTTGACCTGCTGCAATTGCCGGACTTTACCTGGTGGCAGTTTCTGTTTGCAGCAGCCGGTCTGGTGGTACTGATTTGGGCAATTGTGCGTTTGATTTCGAGAGTACACGAAGATGTTGATCCTGCCGAGTCCGATCAGGATATGCTCAGCGCAATCAGCGAATTGAGGGCTGAGGGTGACCTGACGGAAGACGAATACCGATCCATCAAGAGTCAGTTGATGGGACGGATGAAGTCTGCTTTTCCGGGAAAGACGAAAGAGACTCCAGCCAACGCCAGGGCCGGGAAACCGGTCGCAGCGACTTTGACAGCCCTTTCTCAAAAGCCATTCAGTGACGAAGAAAAGTCGGAAGTATCGGGATCTGAAGAGTCAGAATCGATCCAATCGACAGCCACTTCCAGTTTGACAGAAGTTCCTGAGCCTCTTCACGATACCGCCAACAAGACCGCAGGGTCGGTGGTTCCCGAAGCCGAAAACGGTGAAGGAATCTGATGAGCAAATTCAGCGAGACAATCATTATCAAGACGTAGCTTTTTTCTGGTGACCATTGAAAGTGGCTATGAAAGCCATTGCCGGTGACGGCAAAATGGACTTTAGACGAAACGCAATTACAAGACACGGTTGGCAGGGACGCCGACAACTCGGAGCATCCACGACCTGCTAACCGCACACGTTGACTGAAGCGAACTCTGCCGGACTCATTTCTCCAGAGTCAAGAAGAGCCGCCAAAACCACGTGACGAACATCCAAAGGGATCACAATGGCATCAGGTAAGGAATTTGGTACAGGCAAGACCGCACAACAGGGCAAGCGAAATGCCAATTGTTCGTTTTGTCGAAAGAACTACCGGGAAGTCGGCCCGCTGGTGGAAGGACCGGAAGACGTCTACATCTGCGGCGAGTGTATTGAACTGTGTCAGTCGATTCTGGATCAGGAACGCCGCCGCCGCGGTTCATCGAAGAAACTCTTCAATCGAGTTCCCACGCCGCGCGAAATCGTCAAAGAGCTGGATCAGTACGTGATCGGCCAGGACAAGTCCAAGAAGCTGTTGTCCGTCGCCGTCCACAGTCATTACAAACGCCTGATGCACAATCTGGAAGTCGGGTGCGATGAAGTTGAGATCGAGAAGTCCAACATTCTGCTGATCGGCCCCACCGGTTCCGGGAAGACATTGCTCGCCAAGACTCTGGCAAAGTCGCTGCAGGTTCCGTTCGCCATCGGCGACGCAACGACGCTGACAGAAGCGGGCTACGTGGGCGAAGACGTCGAAAACCTGCTGCTCAAACTTCTGCATGCGGCTGACTTCGATATCGAAGTGGCTCAGCGCGGGATTATCTTCATCGACGAGATCGACAAGATCGGCAAGACCAGTCAGAACGTGAGTATCACGCGTGACGTTTCCGGTGAAGGCGTGCAGCAGGCTCTGCTGAAGATGCTGGAAGGCACCGTCGCCAACGTGCCACCCCAAGGCGGACGCAAGCATCCGGAACAGCAGTACATTCAGATCGACACCACGAATATCCTGTTTATCTGCGGCGGCACGTTTGTCGGACTGGAAGACATTGTCGCTCGTCGCCTGGGCAAGAAGGTGATCGGCTTCGGCAACAAGAATGAAGAACATGAAGATCTGGCACGCGAACAACTGCTGTACGATGCCACGGTCGAAGACGTCATGGAATACGGACTGATTCCCGAACTGCTTGGCCGACTGCCCGTCATCGGCACGCTCGCACAACTGGATGAAGCAGCTCTGGTGCAGGTTCTGACCGAACCTCGCAACGCACTGATTCGACAGTACAAGAAGATGTTCGAAATGGAAGAGTGCGAACTGGAGTTTACAGAAGGTGCTCTGCGTGAGATCGCCAAACTGGCGCGCATTCGTAAAACCGGGGCTCGCGGACTTCGCAGCATTCTGGAACAGGTGATGTTCGACCTGATGTTCGAACTGCCGGAACTGGAACGCGGTCAGAAGTTCGTGATTTCAGAAGACATCGTCCTTGGCAAACGCAAAGTCCTTCCGCGCGGCGATGCAGCAGCCGCGTAGTCAGTCGGCTGGCTGGCTGGAGTGCCGTGTTTATTCAACATCAATCCCAACGGGCGAATCGAGCCACTCGATTCGCCCGTTTTTTTTGTTTGTCCGTTCCACTCGTTTTGGCTGGCATGTGTCGTCGCGGAGTTGTATTCTGTTGGTTCGCTTCCAGGCGTTCGAGAAGTTTTCGGCGCTGTGCCTGCAGACTTTCGAGATCCAGAAAACAGCCATTCCAGATGAAGCGCAGGCTGGCCTTCCCAGCTGAGTGAGATCGACCTCCATGAACTTTCTGACGTCCCTGATTGCGTCTCTGCGAAGCGCTCTTGATCAAAGATCTGGCACATCCCGGCGCCGACGAACAAAACGAAATCACCGAGGTTTGATTGCTACGAAGAGTACAGAACCGTTGGAATCGCGTTTCGTCCTCGCCGCGCCGAACCCGCTCAGCCTGATCGTGGCGAACACGGCGTGGAGTTATCGAATTGACGGTATGTCGATGTCGGACGATGCCGGATTCGCGGTGTCCGGGGTCGGCGACGTGAATGGCGATGGATTTGATGATGTTGTGATTGGTGCCCGCTACGCCAGCCCCGGCGGAGACAGCAAGGCCGGTGAAACTTACGTCGTGTTTGGACCGGGGTACGCGGCAACTCCGCTGGATGCTCGATCACTCAATGGAGCAACCGGATTTCGGCTTCAGGGAATCGACGTCAATGACTTCTCAGGCTGGAGCGTCTCACGGGCCGGGGACGTGAATGGCGATGGCCTTGGTGACCTGATCATCGGGGCACATTATGCTGACCCCGGTGGATTCGATAAAGCTGGCGAAAGTTACGTTGTCTTCGGCAAGTCGACTGGTTTCTCGGCCACGCTGGACCTTGCCACGCTGGACGCCTCCCGCGGGTTTCGCATTGATGGTGTTGATGCAGAAGACCAATCCGGATCCTCCGTTTCAGGTGCGGGCGATGTGAATGGAGACGGTTTCGATGATCTGATCGTGGGGGCTCCCGGCGGTGATCCGGGCAGTAACTCGAATGCCGGAAAAAGTTATGTTGTGTTCGGCCGGGCCGGCGGATTCGGAACGTCGCTGAGCCTCAGCTCAATCAGCGGCAGCAACGGTTTTCGACTCGACGGGATCGACACACTGGATGCGTCCGGAATGCGTGTTTCCGGTGCCGGAGACGTGAATGGTGACGGGTTTGACGACGTCATTGTTGGGGCGAAGGACGCTGATCCGAATTCGATGTTGCAGGCCGGCGAATCTTACGTCGTCTTCGGTGCTGCCGGCCCGTTTCCGGCATCGATTGCACTCTCGGCACTTGATGGTGTTTCGGGTTTCCGGATCGAGGGCATCGCCTCTTCGGACTATTCCGGAGCGTCCGTTTCCAGCGCGGGTGATGTCAACGGGGACGGCCTTGACGACCTGCTTATCGGAGCGTTTGGAAGTGATCCCGGCGGTGACGCGCAAGCCGGTGTCAGCTTTGTCGTGTTTGGAAGATCATCCCCATTTCCGGCGACAGTGCTGCTCGGATCACTCGATGGCACCAATGGTTTTCGCCTGGCTGGAATTGACTCGGACGACCAAAGCGGCTGGCAGGCAGCAGGGGCCGGTGATGTGAATGGCGATGGCTTCGACGATGTTATCATCGGAGCCCGGAATGCCGATCAGGGTGCCGTACTGAACACCGGCGAAGTGTATATCGTCTTCGGCAAGGCCGGAGTGTTTGCTGCCACGGTTGAATTGAGCACTCTGAATGGCATCACTGGTTTTCGCATTGATGGGGCTCGGGCTGAAGAGTACACCGGCGTGTCGGTCTCTGCGGCCGGTGATTTCAACGGCGATGGCTTCGATGACGTGATCATCGGAGCGAACGGCGTGGGATCAAATTACTATTCTCAAACCGGGGCGGCTTACATTGTGTTTGGCGGTAACTTCACAGGCGGAGCGGAAACCCAGGTAGGATTATTCAGTGATAATAACACGTTCACTGCAAACCGCGGAGCGTCTTCAATCGACATCCTGATTGGCGCACATGGAAACGATACCCTGATTTCCGATGGCGGCAGCGATGTCCTGCGAGGCGACCCCGGAAATGACATACTGACAATTCCGGATGCCGATTTTTCCGGTACAAGACGACTGGATGGCGGCACCGGAGACGACACGTTGAAGTTGACCGGCACTGACGTCGCTCTGGATCTGACTCTGATTCCGGACAACCGCATTGTCGATATCGAGGCCATCGACCTGACTGGCGGCGGAGTCAATGTTCTGACGCTGAATGCCCGCGAAGTAACGAAGATCACGGGCACGGGAAACAGATTGCTTGTTCGACGCGACAGCGCGGATGTTGTCAATCGCGGTGCTGGATGGTCGCAGGTCGCTAATGAAACGAATCTTGGCGAGACGTATGAGGTCTTCCAGAACGGGGCCGCCGCGCTGTGGATTCTGGATCCATCAATCCCGCGTACTGGTTTCCTGGCGGTATCGTCGCTGAATGGTGCCAATGGCTTTCGCATCGACGGCGTGGACACGTTAGACCTGTCTGGTTCTTCTGTCAGCGGGGCGGGTGACATCAATGGCGATGGCTTCGCTGATCTGATCATCGGTGCCGCTTTTGCGGAAGTCGGGATCGCTGACGAGCGGGAAGGGCAAACGTATGTCGTCTTTGGAAAATCGAGTGGTTTCAGTGCCACCATGAGCCTGTCGTCGTTGAACGGTACAAACGGATTCCGAATTGACGGCATCGACCCGAGCGACATGTCCGGAAGTGCAGTCAGTCGTGCGGGTGATGTGAATGGAGATGGAATCGACGATTTGATCATTGGTGCGAAGGCGGCTGAACCATCGGGTGGATTCGGCGTGGGTCAGGCATACGTGGTTTTCGGAAGACGCACGGCTTTCGCCTCGGTTGTTTCCCTGTCAGCCCTGAATGGAACCGACGGTTTCGTCATCAATGGTAAAGACGGCAACGACTACGCCGGAGCATCAGTCAGCGCGGCTGGCGACATCAACGGAGATGGTTTCGACGACCTCATCCTCGGAGCAACAAAAGCCGAAAACATCGGATCCGATACAAGGGAAGGACAGACCTTTGTCGTCTTCGGGCAATCAACGTTTACTTCGACTCTGAACGTCTCATCACTGAATGGCGCGAATGGCTTCCGGATCGACGGAATTGATTTCAATGATCAGTCAGGCAACGCTGTCAGCAGCGCAGGTGATATCAACGGGGATGGTTTCGCGGACCTGCTCATTGGAGCAGCTTTTGCCGAACCAGCGGTTGGTGTCCTGACCGGCGAATGCTACGTCATTTTCGGAAAATCGACGGGGTTTACGGCAGTTTTAAGCCTGGCGGCACTCAACG
Source organism: Candidatus Kuenenia sp. (assembly GCA_043737515.1). Lineage (GTDB taxonomy): Bacteria > Planctomycetota > Planctomycetia > Planctomycetales > Planctomycetaceae > SXXK01. Next base: position 6,265 of record JAYTAK010000955.1, read on the forward strand.
GCACAAACGGTTTCCGCATCGAGGCAAACACCACGATTGGGCAAGCTGGAAATGCCGTTGCTCCTGCGGGAGATTTCAACGGAGACGGTTTTGATGATCTGATTCTTGGAGCCGTCGGAACGGTTGCTGATTCCGGCTTCATCAGAGGCGGTTCAGCTTTTGTGCTGTTCGGTCGTGGGAGTGGCTTTGCTGCTGTTTTCAAACTGGCTGACGTGAATGGCAGCGATGGATTCCGAATCCCCGGAAACCACTACAACGGTTACGCTGGCGGGTCTGTGAGCGGTGGTGGTGACATCAATGGCGATGGCTTCGACGACCTCATCGTCGGAGCATACAAGACGCAGACACCCGGCGGGCGACAGGCAGGCGAGGTCTATGTCATCTTTGGAAAAGCCGGACCTGCGACTGCGGATCTTGATCTTTCGCTCCTGAGCGGACAAAGGGGATTCACGATTCAGGGAGCAAATCAATACGATCTGACTGGTCAGTCGGTCAGCAATGCCGGGGACGTGAACGGAGACGGTTTTGACGACATCGCCATAGGAGCCCCCCAGGCGGACCCGGACGGAAGAAATGCTGCCGGTGTCAGCTACGTCGTATTCGGGGCGAAGTCGAGTACTGGTCAGGAAACTCAAGTCGGGTCGAACGCCGCGAACTCGCTCACCGCCAATCGCGGTGCAAATCAGGTCGATATTCTGATCGGTGGCGCGGGAAACGACCGTTTGACCAGCGATGGTGGCCCGGATGTCCTGCATGGCGATCAGGGTGATGACCTGCTGCTGATCCGCTCACTCGATTTTCAGCAGATCGACGGTGGCACGGGTTTTGACAGTCTGCAGTTCAACACCAGTGGGCTGAACCTCAATCTTGCGACGCTGGCCAACAATCGACTGACGAGTATCGAACAGATTGACATCCGTGGATTCGGGGCCAATACGCTCACGCTCAATGCCCGGGAAGTCCTGAACATCACCAGTGGTGTAAATCTCGGAAACTCGGCGAATACGCTGCGCGTGCGTCGCGGATCAGATGATGCCGTCAGCATGGGAACCGGTTGGGTTCAGCAGGCGAACACGGTCTTTAACGGCGTGACATGGCAGGTGTTCAAGCAGGGAGCCGCTGTCCTGCAGATCGAAATCCTGACCTTCAGCAGCCCGCAACCCAATACGCCATCCATAAGACCCGTCTTCACATGGGCCTCCGTGCCTGGTGTCTCGAACTACGAATTGTGGGTCAACAATGACAGCGCTGACGTCGCTTCGTTTGTTCAAACGACAGTCACCGGGACCAGCTACACACCGTCAGTGGATTTCCCGATCGGAAAATACAAGGCATGGGTAAGAACAACAAATGGCGTGTGGCCTCCGCCCTACACTTTTCAAGTGACGACGTCCGTGACACCGCAGTCGATGGACCGCGTACAACTCACGCCTCGTCCAGTGGTGCGCTGGAACGCTCTGCCTGGTGCCGTGAAGTATGACTTTTGGCTGGACAATTTCTCAACAGGGCAGTCACAGGTCGTGCGCACGGACGTCACAGGCACTTCCTGGACTCCGAGTTCGGACCTGCCGATGGGAACCTGGCGTGCGTGGGTACGAGGCATTGACGCGAAGGGGAATCCGGCTGGCTGGTCTTCTCTGACGGAGTTTCAGGTGCTTCCTGGCCCGACGCCTGTCGCTCCGCTGAATCCGACGTTCGACAGGCGTCCGACGTTTACATGGAATGCTGTCGCGGGTGCTGCGAGCTACGAAGTTTACGTCCGAAATCAGAATACTGGCGTCCTGACATTCAACGGTTTGCCAACGAGCAGCACCAGCTGGGTGCCGCCTGCGGACATTGATTCTGGTCCGTATCGCTGGTGGGTTCTGGCTGTCGGCGCGCCGAGCATCGGCGGCTTACGCAGCGGAGGAGCGACGACCGTTGACATCTACATCGGTGGCAGAACCAGCATCCTGACTCCAAACGGCTCGACCATTGATACCACACCCACGTTCACCTGGCGACCTGTAGATGGTGCTGCCAGTTACCGTTTGTTCGTCAATCGCATTGACGTAGCCCAGGCTGGAATCATCAATCTGACAGGTGCCATTTCGACAACCTACACACCGACACAGGCATTGCCCAAAGGCACGTATCGAGCATGGGTACTCGCCGTGCGATCGACTGGTGAACTGAGTCCATGGAGCGTGTCTGTCGATTTCATAGTATCACAATCTATGTCGCCCGATTCCGCAGGAGAAGTGGCGAAGTTTTTCTTACCCGAAGACCAGTTTGAAGCGACCGTCGCCGTACAGGATGTAGTTGGCCCAGTCGGGTTCGTCGGCCTTCAATAACTCAGCTCGGGATTTGGTGACGGCGGATTCCAGGGTCTGGCCTTCGGCGAGCCGAGTGTAGACGCCGGTGGCGAAGCGGGCGGCGGCCGTGTCGCCGACTTCCCAGTAGGTTCCAAGGTAAGCCTCGACGCCGCTGCGGAGGAACAGCTCCGCGAAGGCAGCGGCTTCGGTCGTCGTGGAACCGCGAACTCGTCCCGCTTCACAGGCATTGACAAAGGCGACCCGCGGCAACGACGGAATTTTCTCCAGATCCGCCAGTGTGAGCGGTTCCTGCCCTGCAAGGACGAGTCCGCTGTCCTCGCGACCGGGGCCGTTGAAGAAGGCGTGACCGCAATAGTGAAGGACATCGGCCTGAGCCAGAGCAGACCGGACTGCCTCGGCGGTGGCCGCTTTGCCCTTCAACACCGTTAGTTTTACAGCGGATTGATGCTGGTCGAGAATGCTCTTCACGGACTTCGCTTCCACCTCGGTTCCGGGCAGATCTTCGGTCGGGTTCACAATCATCAGAACGTTGAGCAGCCCGGCCTTCGGTGGTCTGGCGAACAGGCTCTCTGGCGAGACACCTTCGACGGCCAGACGGCGGCTGATTCCCTTCTGCACGGCAGGACGACTGGAACCATCCAGCGTTGAGAGCATCTCGAACGGCAACTTCGACGACGGAACGTCATGGATGATCATGATCCTGGCATCTCGGCAGCGCGAGAGGATTTGCGACGCGCCGTGTCCAAGAAGCGTGGCTGCAAGTTCGGCTCCCCGTTGAGCCAACGCCTCAAGGTCGGGCGTCGCTCGTTTGCTTGGGCCGCTGCCGACGGCGAATGCTGCGAGCTGCTTAGCCGTCAGCTTGATCCGTTCGGACGACGCGATCGCACTGCCCGCCGGTGGCAATGTGGTGACCGTCAATTCGTCATTCTGAAGGCTCACTTGCAGAATCAGTTCTTCCTCACGAGCAGGCAATGCGACCGGTGCGACATCGACGCGGCGCGTGGTCAACTGGACGTCTTGCTTGCCAGCGAGCAATTTGTTCAGCCGGTCGAATCGTTCGCGGTTGGTTTCACACCAGACAAGAGTTGTGCGTCCACGGAGTTCGTCGAATCCGTGGAGCATCGCTTCGGCCATACCCTCTAAATCGGCAAGCACCGCACCGCCAAAGGTCACGACACCAAGCCGCTGAAACCCATGCCGCTGTGCCTGTTGAGCAGTTTCGCGCGCGGCCTGCTCGATGCACGGTTTCAGCTTTGGTCCATCGACGTTTTCCAGGGCTCCGAGTGAGGCCAGGTACAGCCAGCCAGCGTCGATCTCAGACGACTCCAGACTGATGAGCGTCCTTCCCGCAGCACGTTCGGTCGTGGCGCGGCCCCCCGCAGCTTCGTCCAGCGCTGCACCGGCACCTCCCAATGGAATGCCGTCAAATGTGGCCACGGCCACCGCGTCCAGGTCGCTTCCCGTCGTGACACTGCCTTCCACCAGTTCGATCTGCAGCTTGCCGGTTCCCTGATCGCGCGCCACATTCAACAAGCCGTTGAGCACCAACGACGCGATGACCACTGGATCACGCGTTCGCAACAACCGACGGTTCTCAGCCATCGTCAGTCCATTCCATTTCAGCGAAGCGGCATCGTTGGCCATAAAAGGCTTCGCGAGTTCCATAACAGCGCTCGCCAGATCCTCCATTCGTTTGGGCAGACCCAGTTTCGTGCTGCACGGATCGGCATCGATCACGTTCGCGGTTTTCTGGAATGTCGCGTCGGCCATCCATGTCTTGTCGTTCAGTCGCTCAGGAATCGGCCCGCCTTCCAGCAGATCGGCCACGAGAGCTGCCGCTCCACCAAATCCCCCGACGACATACAACGGCTTTCCAACTTCGAGCGTCCGCCACGCTTCTTCGACCACACCAGGCAGCCGGCCTCCATAGCCGGGACCGGTTTCCGTCCGAGGCACTGCTGTTCCACCCAACACAATCCGCGCGAAGGTGTGCTTCGCCATAACCTGCCGCATGTCCGAGTAATAAAGCGCATCGTGATGACGCTCTTTGTCTGACGGAGGCGGCATGATCGCGTCGAGTCTGACATCGGGCTGAGCTTCCGTCTCTTCAACCAGATGATGCACTGTCAGCGGCACGTTACTCGGCGCGTCCTGCAGCTTGAGCGGAGCACCAAGATAACTGTGCAGGAGATCAGCGGGATTGCCCGCCGTTTGATTGTAGCCCTGGATCAAATCCGCCAGCAGCAGCGTGTAGCCATCCTTGCGAAAGTTGCCCCCGTAGGCGATCGCAGCACCTGCAGAGATCAGAGATCGAGCCAGAAAAACCGTGGCATCAATGACGTGCTGAACGGTGAAGCCTTCCGCATTCACGTCCGCGCTGTCAGATAAAGACATCGCGACCTGAAGGCCCTGCAGCGGTGAGGTGAGTTTTGACGCAACTCCTTCACGGTTCAGTAGCCGACGATAGGCCGTCGTCGGCGTCACCAACTGCAGACGCGGACGCGCAGCCTTCAGAATCTGCCGTTCGAACACCGGCAACTCGGGATCCGGGTGCATCGCCAGTGTCGCATGGATCGCCACCAATGAACCCTGAGCCAAATCAAGCAACTCCGGCGGTCGAGCCAGAATGACGGTATCGCTCGGCAGCTTTGCGGCCGTGATGAATCGCTGCGCTTCTTTCCGGAAATACGCCGATCGCAGCCATTCGATCATCGCCCGCGAGGCAATCGCCGCAGGATTCCCATCCCAGACAACGCTCGGTCCATTGCCTCCATACGGTGAAGTCCGCTGCTCGCCCCTCAGCAGCACCTCGACCGTCAACGAAGGCAACTCGTGCCTCTTCGCCGTCAAAAGTTCCCGCTGACACCATGTCCGCGAACTGTAAGCGTCTCCGCGAATGGCGAGAAAGACTCCGTCTCCAGCGGCCTTGTCGAGTTGGTCAGCGAGCGACGTCCCGGCCTCCAGGCTAACGGCATCGAAGAAGGCATGCCCGGTGGTTTCAGTGACGATGTGATCATGAACCTGCTTCGCGGCGTCGTTCGATGCCACCAAATCGGCCTTTGCGTGTGACACAAACAACCGCACGTTCTTGCGATTCGGCTCCAACAACCGCGTCACCGCCAACACAATCTCATCGAGCGTTTTTCGCCGCTTGTCATCTTTGCCATAAAGCTCCGTAAGAAACTGTTTGACCGGCAGCTTGACCTCGTCACTTCGCCACACCGATGCCGTCGGCACGATGAGCAAGTGCCCATCGCCGAGACTCGTATGCCAGTCAGTCAGTTGACTCAACACCTTCTGCCGCTTCGCAAGGAACGAAGTTGCCCCCAGCACCGGAATCACGACCACAATTTCAGCGGCCTCAAGATCAACCCGATCCCAGGCCACCCCGCTCAAAACCGGTATCCCCGCCCCGAATGCCAGCGGCTCATTCACCGGCCGAGTCAACTGCTCATACAAATCCTGCCCCAACCGCGACGCTTCCTGCTGCTCGTTGTCGTGGAAATAGACTGTTTGAAGAATCAGCGAAGGACGATCCATGTTTGAGTCTGCCTTAGAAGGAGTTGGTTCTGTTCCTGCTTTGAACGAATCTCGCGATGTTTATGAACTTTCGCCCGGGGCAACTCACCGAGCATACCACGACAGGGACATTGTATTATTTTGAAACGACATCAGCGACGGCACGAGAACCGCCTGAGGAAAGATGAGTGTGAATCGATTTAGCACCAGTTCTCTACAGAAAGTCCACGCACGCGGGCGAAGTGAGCCGTGTTGTTGGTGACCAAAGTGGCTTGGAGACTCAAGGCATGCGCGGCGATCAACAGGTCCATCGCTCCGATCGATTGACCGGCGGCTTCCAGGTCGTGGCGCACATCGCCGTAGCGGGCCGGTGCCTTGACCGCGTCGAAGTCGATACGATCGAACGGCGACAAGACCTTGTGCATGGCTCGCAGTTCGTCGTCGGGGCGATCACTTTGCCTGGCTCCGAACTCCAGTTCCGCGACAGTGATGGCCGAGACTGCAAGTGCGTCGCCCGCCGCCTGGGACTGGCGACAGCGATCCACCAGCTTCTGTGCCCGATCTCGGCTGGCTGGATGGCGGTTGGATGACTTCAAGCCACGGATCATGAAGATCAGCGTGTCTGTGTCGAGCAGATAGATCATGGCTTCCAGTCCCGTTGCTCAACGGGCGGTTGCACGCGGCCCGCGTTGAAGAATCCGTCGGAGAGTTCTTCCACGCCTTCGAAGAAGACCTCCCACGGATCACGCGACATGACCAGGAATCCTTCGGACGTCCGCTTGAGATACACCTCATCGACGTCCACCCGAAATTCGTCGGGCAGGCGAATGGCCTGATCGGAACCGCTCTGAAAAACTTTTGCGATGTTCATCAACTCTCTCCAGCAAACGCGACAGGCACCCCATTGCACAATCAGTATACTCGATCGAAACAAATCCGCGAACCCGCAAAAACGCCTGACCGCCCCGCCTGAGTCGGCCCACCTTTCGAGCTGCGAGCTTTTGCTTAGCCTTGCGCAATCGCCTACCTCTTTTTGCCGTGCCGTTGTTCAAGCCTAACGCGATGACTGCGGTCCCTGATTCGATTCAGCAAGACAATTTCGTCGCATTCGCTTAAACTTCTTGAGTGCCAAAGTTCGAACAATTCACGGAGAAAACTCATGCTGACAGCTTACCTGGAGGCCGCGATGCGGAGTGTTCATTACGAATTGTTGCCGGATGACGGCCAATTCTACGGCGAGATCCCACAGTGCAACGGAGTGTACGCGACTGCTGCATCGCTCGAAGAATGTCGCGAGCAACTCCGGGAAGTCCTCGAAGAGTGGGTGCTGTTCCGGGTGCATCGCAATCTAGCGCTGCCGGTTGTCGCTGGCGTCGAACTGGCCGTGAAAGAGGCAGCCGTCTGACGCCACCCCTCGGTCAGCGATAGACGTCTTTTCGGTGTCCGACCGCGATGATCTCAATGATATGGTTACTGTCATCAACGGTGTACAGGATTCGGTAGGTACCGACCCGCAGACGATATTGCTCCAAGCCCCGCAATTTGCGGCTGCCGTGCGGCCTTGGCTCGGTCTCCAACACACGAATCGACTCGGCGATCCGATCAAAGACTGACTCGGGCAAGCTGTCCATTTCTTTTTCGGCCGACCGTTTGATCTGCACGGAATACAAATGGCCGTTCGTCATTTTTCGCCACGCTCGCCGAGGTATTCGTGGAACGGACGGGACGGTTCCTGCTGGCGGTCCGCGATGGTCGCGAGATCCAGTAAGTCGCGACGCAACGAGCGATCCCCCGCAATCCGAACGAGAACCTCATCCCGCTCCTCCTTCGGTAACGCTTTGAAGGCCGTAAAGAACACCTCAGCCGTAGCTTTCGATTTGACGCTCATCACAAATCCTTTTCGTATCGGTCGTGGAAAACAGGCTGGCCTGATGGCGGTTGGATACCAATACATCAAGTATACTCGATCGAATCAACCGAGCGAACCCACGAAAACTACCTCACCGCCCCGAACTTGCAACCGCGTGCTTTGCTTTCACCTTCCCAGACTCCGCTGACCGCGCCTTGCCCGGCCCCTGTTCAAACCTAACCGTCCGCGAATTCTGGGAAATAGTGCGGAGGATGACGTTTCGCAGGATTCGGTCTTTTCATCGCCTCCTCGTCATTCATGATTTGCGTGAGCGTCGTCGGGACTAAATTCGGAAGATTGATCTGGCTCGGCAAATCTTAAGGCGAGAGACTTCGGTCTCTGATTCGATTCAGCAAGACAATTTCGTCGCATTCGCTTATACCCCTTGAGTGCCAAAGATCGATCAATTCACGGAGAAAACTCATGCTGACAGCTTACCTGGAGGCCGCGATGCGGAGTGCTCATTACGAATTGTTGCCGGATGACGGCCGATCCGTCGCATGGAACTCATTCAGTGCTTCCGGCGTGGAACTAACCACGCATGGCAAGCTCGATTTCTTCAACGGTCGGTTCTTTGCCGGGGCGCGTTTTGCGCATGAACTTCAAAACGCGTTTGCGAAGTGCGTCTTGATCGACGCATCGTAATCGATCGCCGAAAAATTCCAGCGTTTCCTGTTGAGCGATGGCCGCGGAGAGCGTGGCGTTGATGAAGCCGTTCAAGGAAACGCCTTGCTCCTGAGCCAACTGCTGGGCCTTGGCTTTCAAGTCATCTCGCATGCGAAGTGATAAAGTGGCCATTCTCGGTTCCTTACGAATAGCGGGCTAGAAATTCTTGAGGCTTCATGACGGTCCAGCCGTGCGGCGTTAAATCCGGCGAACGATAATCACTCACGTTGTAGGTGACGATTACTGCAGCAGCATGAATCGCCGCTTCCACAAACTTGTTGTCCCCCTCGTCAAGCAGGTTCGGTCGCCACGAGAATCGCAACTGAACCTGTCGAGACAAGAACATCAAACTCATCACCAGGTCTTCCGATTGACGACCGGTGAGGCCAGTCAAGGCTCGCACAGCCGGGCGAGCCAGGACATCCAAATACTCCAGCACAATTGGCTCCGTCAGAATGATTGGGAACCGTGCCTCCAGCACGCCGAGCAATAGCTCATAGGCCAAGCTCGATTCGTGTCGGCACGCTCCGGCCACCAGTACGTTCGTGTCCATGACCATCGGAGGGCTTTGGTAATCCAGCACTTTCTATCAACTCCACCCATGAGCGACCTGACCTTCCGGACGGTGATACCGTATTGTGCTACAACATCGCGCCTTTGGCAACACAGTTTTGGACGGAAGATATCGCTCAAAAGGGAATGACAGTCATTGTGGCGGAGACGATCCAAGGCTGGCTTTTTCCGCTGAATGCTCGGCGGCGGGCTGCGTGGAAGAACCCGTCGGAGAGTTCTTCCACGCCATCGAAGAAGACCTCCCACGGATCGCGCGACATGACCAGGAATCCTTTGGGGGTCCGCTTGAGATACACCTCATCGACATTCACTCGAAATTCGTCGGGCATCCGAATTGCTTGTTCGGAACCGCTTTGAAAAACTTTGCGATGTTCATCATCTCTCTCCCAAGAAACGCATCCGGCAACCCATCAGGCAATCAGTATACTCAATGGAAAGCACTCAGCGAACCCACAAGAACCACTTCAGCGATTCGCCTCAGCCGCCCCAACCTTGCGAGCCGCGAGATTTACCTTCGTATACGCCGCCAACCACGCTTTGGCTTGCCCCTCGTCAAGCGTAACCGCCCGCAAATTCTGCGAAAAAGTTGGGAAGGCGACGTTCCGCAGGATCCGATCTTTGCATCGCGGACGTTGCTGCTCATAATCGGAATGCGACAATCGACTCTATTTCAAAGGAACTACCGGTTTCTATGGAAACGCTCACACTCATCATTGAAACGCAATTGGTGACTCGCGCCAGACAAGTTGCCGAGCAACGACACACGACGGTGGATTCGCTCGTCACCGAATTTCTTTCAGGACTGGAGATCGGCATGCAAATCGGACCCACTTCGGGAGAAAGATCGGCGCGTAAATCGGACCCACCGCATGGGACAGTAGAATCTGCCTGTTTTTCAGG
>JAYTAK010000956.1:0-3090 GCA_043737515.1 Candidatus Kuenenia sp.
TTCAGCAAAGGTTGCCGCCAGATGGTGCTCCTGCACGAAACCGCGGAAATTCTCTGTTTCCGAGGCGATGATTTCCTGACAGCGGGTCTAACTGGCAACCGGATTTGTGAGGAAGTGGGCAAGGCCCTAGAATTCAGCCTGCTTTGGCGAAAAACGTCGACTTGTAAATCCCACTTCTTCCGTAACGAAAGCTGACGCCGCGATGACTCGCAGCATTTGGAATTTCTCTGCCGGTCCGGCCGTTCTGCCCGAAACTGTGCTCGAAGAAGCCCGCGAAAACCTGCTGTCGCTCGGAAACACGGGGATCGGCATCTGTGAGCACTCACACCGCGGCAAGCCGTTTATGGCCGTCGCCGCCGAAGCAGAAGCACTCTGCCGCGAACTCGCCGGAATCCCGGATGACTACGCGGTCCTGTTCCTGCAGGGCGGAGCGTCGCTGCAGTTTTCGATGGTGCCGATGAATTTTCTTCCGGCAGATCGCACGGCCGATTATCTGATCACAGGTATGTGGGCCGAGAAAGCGTTGAAAGAAGCGAAGTCCAGCGGCAAGACCCACGTCGCCTGCACCAGCAAGGACGCCAACTTCAACTATATTCCGGACGCCTGCACGTTCAGCGAAAACCCGGCCTACGTTCACTTCACGTCGAACAACACAATCTTCGGCACGCAATTCAGCAGGGAGCCAGACGGCATCCCGGACTCCGCGTTTCTGGTCTGTGATGCCAGCAGTGATATCTTCAGTCGCCCGATCGATGTTCGCAAGTACGGTCTGATCTACGCCGGTGCTCAGAAGAATCTGGGACCCAGCGGAGTCACGCTGGTGATCGTTCGCAAGGATCTGGTCGAAGCGGGCAACAAGAATCTGGCGACGATGCTGCAGTACAGGACTCATGCCGAAAATGAATCCATGTACAACACGCCGCCGACATTCGGGATCTACCTGATGATGCTGGTCTTCCGCTGGATCAAGTCCAATGGCGGACTGGCGGCGATGGACGTGCGCAATAAAGCCAAAGCCGCGAAGCTGTACGACTATCTGCAGCAGAGCACGCTGTTCAAATCGACGGCACGGGCCGGCAGCGGTTCGATGATGAACGTCACGTTCGTCACTGGCAACGAAGACAAGGACAATGCGTTCGTCAAAGCCGCCGAAGCGAAGGGATTCAGCGGGCTCAAGGGCCATCGCAGCGTGGGCGGGATGCGGGCCAGCATTTACAACGCCTTTCCACCCGAAGGCGTCGATGCGCTGGTGCAGTTCATGAAGGATTTTGAGGCGTCAGCGTGAGCAACTCCGGCAAAGGCACGAAACAGAAACCAACTGCGGAAGAACCGGCTTCAGACCGATCTTCTGCCGACATCGGAATCGTGTGTACACACAAGGGCGAAGTGAAGCCGTTCCTGAAACGTCTCGATCGCACGCGGAGTTATTCCGAAAAGAAAATGACCGTGCGCGGTGGTTTTCTGGGTGAAACGACCCGCATCGCACTCGTGGAAGCCGATGAAGGATTCGCGTCACATCGGGCCGCGACAGAACTGCTGATTGCCGAGCATCGCCCGTCCTGGATTCTGTCGGTCGGCTTCAGTTCATCGCTGTCCGAAGACGTACGGCCCGGTGACATCGTGATCGCTAACGAGATCAGCGACACGCATGTCAACAGCCTGCCGGTGAAGTGCAGCATCCCGCCCCGCAAGCGCATCCATGTGGGCAAGCTGATCGTGGCCGACGACCATCCCGTGACGCCCGCGGACAAGCAGGCACTGCGTACACGCTTTCCTGGACTTGCCGCCGACACCGGCAGCCTGGCGGTCGCTCAGGTCTGTCAGGAACGTACGATCCGCTTCATGGCGATTCGCGTGGTCGTGGATTCGATCGACGAAGAAATCCCCGAGCAGGCCGCCTCAATGATCTTCCACCCCACCAGCCGCGCGATCGGTTCCGCTCTGGGAACGCTCTTCAAAGGCCTGCGAAAAATCGCCGTCATGAACCAATGGCGCGAACGCACCAACAACGCCGCCAGCAACCTCGACCGCTTCGTCGCAGGCATCGTAGAACAGCTTGCCGAGTCGATTGAACGGCAGCGGCTGGGATAGCGACGCTTACTCTTCAAGACATGTTGCAGATGAGTCAAGTTCTAGCTGGGATGGCGGCAAGACCGAATGTAGGATGGACATTCATGTCCGTCGCATGGCCATAAAACACTGACGAAGCGAAGGTTATTGCGCCTTGACATCCGGTGGACAATGCGACGGTGCTTTGCCAACATCTCGGACATGAATGTCCAGGCTACTGGAATCGCAGATTCTCGCGAGTCGGACAGGAATGTCCAACCTACATTCCTTTCCAACGAACTTCGATGCGTGGTAGAATTCACGACAGTGAGCGTCAACAAAACGTGAGTCCCAATCGAACTGAGTCAACTCATGCAAATTCACGACTGGACCCGAGTCGCCGCTGGGACATTTCATGATTTTCATTCCTCGTGGATCACCCATATTAAGGAAGCCTTGAACCTGAATCTGCTGCCACCCGGGTTCTATGCCATGGCCGAACAACATGCGGGCCACACCGTTCCCGATATCCTGACATTGACCTCGCCGGAATGGACCTCGCATGACCAGGTGGAATCCAGTGGCGAAGAGTACGTTCTCGGAGGTCATTCAGACGACAATCCGCCGCAGGGAGCGGTGGCTTTGGCTGACGCTCCACCGCAAGTCACTGTGCGCAGCGTCGTTTCCGAATCCACTGTCTATCGAGAAAAGCGGCGAACGATTTCGATTCGTCAGGAACCTCACAATCGTGTCGTGGCCATGATCGAGATCATCTCACCAGGCAACAAAGACGGGTCAAAGGCGATCCGCGAATTTGTGACCAAGAGTATTGAAGTCATGGATGCGGGGATTCACTTGCTGGTGATTGATCTTTTTCCCACAAGCGCCTGCAATCCCGAAGGCATTCATGCTTTGCTTGTGGGATGACCCGTTCTCGCTGCCGGCAGACCGACGCCTGACGCTGGCCTCGTACCGCATCGACGTGCTGAACGAAGCGTTTGTGGAACCGATTGCGGTCGGTCAGGAAATGCGCGATATGCC
>JAYTAK010000957.1:0-7061 GCA_043737515.1 Candidatus Kuenenia sp.
GCGGCACTCGACGGCTGCTTCAGCCGGAACCGATTATGATTAAGAGTAGGATTAAGATTAAGAGGTGCATGAGGAAGCGAATGCGAAATGCACGCGATAACGGAGAATCGCGTTATTGGTGCGGCGTCGCTTCCAGGCCATCTGCGACATTGAAATCGAAATCCACACCAATTCGTTCATAGCCGCCGCCGTTCTTTCGCACGGCTTCAAATTCGACGTCAGTGAGTTCACTCGCATTCAGAATTTCGGACAGTTTGATCGCAACCTCGCCGGGAACTGCGGTACTCTCTCGCCCGATGCCTGTGCTCTTACCCCACCGACTGACATACGGGATTCTGGATGTGAACGATTTGTTTCGTTTTGAACGCCCTTCCTTGATCATCACATCGTCCTGTAACACAAGACGATCTCCATCCATCACCTTCACCGTCCCGGCAATCATTGTGGAGTGGATCATGATTTCCGGAATGCGGGTATGCGGGACTCCGCCCGTCAAGATCTGAATATGCTGCCCTGCCTTCAATTGTTGTGGATCAAGCTTCGGTACGCTGCCCTGGAGAAAGACTTCCATTTCTTTCAGAGCTTCCAGAGTTTGCTGCCGCCCAGGTTCTGTCTGCACATTTGATTCCACGGTTAGATGCCCGAGTTCCCGGCAACCGAATACACGCTGCCGCCCAGGTTCTGTCTGAACATTTGATTCCGCTGGCTGAACCAGCGAGCAACCGGAACCACAGCTCGCCAGAGATGCCATCAAAGACAATTTGCCGACATGTCGCCACATAAAGTTATCCTTGAACAAATCGTGCCGTTGCCATCACATGCACGAAACACGCACGTGACTTGTATCAAATCACTCGCGGTGCAATTCTATGTATCTGCGCAATTGCCAGAACCTGACCTGGTGCCGATCATGTGAATCGGCAAAAACTGCTGAATTCCTGGAATGCCCCATATATTTTGTAGGGGCGATTTGCTTGCACCCCAAGAAGAACCGCATTGCAACGATGTCACCAGGGGAATCTCAGTCGGCGGAGCGACTGAGCTACTTTGGCTTTGTCGCTCCGCCGACGCGCATTTCTGCTCACGCCCGTTCTACAACAACGCTGCGTCGCGGTAACCCTGAATCGAAGCAGCACACCGCACCACTCACTTCCGCTTCGATGCCCACACCCCGATCTTTCGGATTCGGGCTTCACTTTCTGCCTCGCGCAGAGTCGGCTCCAGATCGACCGGCAACCCAAAATCGGCCAGCAGTTTGACGCGGCCTGCCAGGAGCATCTGTTGATTCACCAGCGTGCCGTTCGGTTCAAAAACCCATGCCAGCGTGCGTCCATAGCGATCGGTTTTCGGATAGTCGATCCGTAATGCCACTTCCCGGCCTTCAATGCGATCTCGCAACCAGTCCGTGGCTTCGGCAGAAAATGGTTCCGGTAACTTGTCGCCGAAACCCGCTTCCGGCGCATCGATCCCCAGCATTCGAACATGCCGCTCGTCGTCCAGAATGAACGTGTCGCCATCAATGACATGCCGCACGACTGCTGTCGTGCGCGGCTTTCCGTCGCTTGCCAGTTCCGGTCTGAAGACCGCCAGCCGCAGCACGGCCAGCACTACGAAGATCAGCATGGCCGTGGTAGCAGGCGTCAGCGGACGGCGAGTTCGTGGCTTCTGATCCTTTCCACCCATGATTCAGCAACATCCTGTGGTGTGTGGAGAAGAAACAGACAGCCACTGCGATTACATTTCCTGCCCGGTCAGTCTTGCCACTTCGTTGACATCTTTGTCGCCGCGACCTGACAGGCACACGATGATCACATCGTTGGCACTGCGTTGAGCGGCAGATTTCATCGCCCAGGCGATCGCATGAGACGTCTCTATCGCCGGAAGAATGCCTTCCGTTTTGGCCATCGTGCTGAATGCACTCAGCGCTTCGTCATCAAGGATGTTGACGTAATTCACGCGGCCCGTGTCCTTCCAGTAGCTGTGTTCCGGGCCGACACCCGGATAATCGAGCCCGGCGGAAATCGAATGCACGTCCGACGTCTGGCCGTCATCATTCTGAAGGACGTAGCTGTAACTGCCGTGCAGAATTCCCGGCTTGCCGTGAGTGAGCGTACTCGCGTGATCACCCGGTTTGGATCCACGGCCACCAGCTTCCACGCCCGTCAGCGCGACACCTGCATCATCGACAAACGGGTAGAACATCCCGGCTGAATTCGAACCGCCACCGACACAGGCAATCACTTCATCGGGAAGTCGCCCGACCTGATCCAGACACTGCTCCCGCGCTTCACGTCCGATGATCGACTGAAAATCACGCACCATCATCGGAAACGGATGCGGTCCCACGACACTGCCAATGATGTAATGCGTGTCTCTGACGGAAGACATCCAGTCACGCATGGCTTCGTTGATGGCATCCCGCAGCGTGCGTGACCCTGTTGTCACGGGACGCACTTCGGCACCCATCGTCCGCATGATAAAGACATTCAGCTTCTGCCGCCGTACATCTTCTTCGCCCATGTAAACAACGCACGGCAGTCCAAACCTCGCACACGCTGTCGCTGTAGCAACGCCATGCTGACCCGCCCCGGTCTCCGCGATGACCCGAGTCTTGCCCATCCGCTGAGTCAGCAGAACCTGTCCCATCGTGTTGTTGATCTTGTGCGCGCCGGTGTGGTTAAGATCTTCGCGCTTAAAATAGATCTGTGCGCCACCGCATTTTTCTGTGAGTCGTTCCGCAAAGTAGAGCGGATTGGGACGCCCGACGAAATGTTTCAGCAGATCCCGCAACTGCCGATCAAATTCCGGATCCTGCTGTGCCTCTTCATAAGCAGCCGTGAGTTGATCAAGCGCGAACATCAGCGTTTCAGGAACGTAGCGGCGACCGAACTCGCCAAACCGACCGCGTTCATCCGGGACGGCACTGAGCGCCGCGCCACTGACTGGCTGTGATTGTGATCCGGAAACCGGGAACATTGACATGAATCTTCAGCCTCATGAAGGCGTAGCAACAGGGGACGTGACGGGCAAATGAATCCACACCCGCGAATTGTAGCAATCGCCTTCGACCTGGCCAGCGGCGTGGCCGCATTCGTTAAGTGTCGGAGTGGTTCTCGGAATTCAGGTGACATGCTCATCGACTCCCGATAGACTCCACTCTCCCGCCGAGTGGACGTGAATCGGCAGCGTAAGTTGGCTCCCTCAATTCCAGTAGATTGTGATATGACTCGGTTCAAATCTCGCTCTGTCCTCTTACTCTTCTGCTGGATGCCTTACATCACGGGCTGCGGTCGAGCGCCCGACCAGAATGCGGGTGCCGTCGGCGAAGCGATCGGTGAAAACGTCACTGACTTCGCCAAAGGTGTGGGAAAGGGCATCGACAACAAGTTACAGATCTCGACGGAGATTTCCCCTGCGCTGTCAGAGCAGGGTGTCACGATGACCGTAGCAAAACAAGGGCCGCTGCAGACCGACAGCGAGAGTGCCAAGACAATCTCTGTGTATTGCCTTGCCGTCAGGGCACTTGAGGCCACTCTGATTGCCAAAGCGTACAACGTTGATGATCAGGAGATTGGTCGCGCGAAGACAAACATCAAGTTTGCTGATGACGATGCGCAGTATGTCACGTTTTCGTTTCCCCCGGAGATGGACCGCCAACTCGTCGCGAAGTACATGTTTGACATCGCAAAGCTGCAATCGGAGACACCATCGGCTGATGCTGACGCACAATCAGCATCCGACGCTAAGAGCGACGAGGACAAACCCGCTGCGGTGCCGGAACAACAGTAGCCCGGTCCTTTTAAGCACTGATGTGCAAGTTATTTGGTAGAACGAAAATACGCCTGCGTCAGTGCTTTTACTCCGCGCGGGCGGAAATGAGTGCTGCGAGCGGAGCGGCGTGAGCCCTCCGGTATCTCATTTTTGTACCGGCAAGCTGACGCATGCCGCTCGCCAGTTCTCTCACTCACGACCGCGTGAGCCAGAACGCTCGACAGATCCCACAAGTAGTTCCCTGATGCCGTGCGCATTCCTGAAAGCTCGACCCGAATCGCAACCGCCAGATAAATCGAGGTGACAAGGCTCTCGTCACCTGGTAGACTCAGTCGTCGCGCAGAGTGACCCTGATTGATTCGGCATACCTGTGCCCAATTCACGAAGCGAAATAGTTCAACGCACGAACTATGCGGCGGCATTCATGCCGCCGCATAAATCGAAAATCGTTAGGCGTTCCATGCTCGATCCTGATTCTGCTGCATTGCTCGCTCGCGTCCTCGCGGAAACTCGTTCGGGGCGTCTCAAGTGGCAGCTCGACGCCGACGACTATTTCCGAGCCGAAGTAGGGACCAATGCGCAGCCTGTTCTAATCCGGCGGATGTTTATTGAGGCGACAAACCAAGTTGGCGCTGATCCATATTTTGTTGAGTTCAGCCTTGCCGGTTGGAGTGCCCGTTTTGCGATCACCGACGACTCCGATGGATGGAGGGCCGTTCGCGAAATACTCGACGCAGCGTTTCCCGAAGGTTGGCTTCCCGACCCAAAACAAGCGCTCGCGCAGCTTGAATTAAAGTTGGGGCAAGAAGACAATCCCGCCTAACACCTAAGGATTTGACTTCGCGCATGCAGACGACGATTGCGATGCCAGCCTCAAGGTACCTGCCACCCGGCTGCCAGCCTCTACAACGTTCCCAGCAGCTCGACTCTCTGAGTCGCGAGCGATGCCCGTAGCTTTGACATTCATGTCCGAGAGATTCGCCAGCAACGGTCCCCCTGACGAACGGCGGCTGATGCACAGCGAACCGTCGCTTTTGCGGCGTTCCCCGGCAAAACGACGGACATGAATGTCCATCCTACAGAAAAATGGCCAGCCTTGAGGTGCCTGTCACCCGGCTGCGCTCCTTCCCGTAGCTTGGACATTCATGTGCGAGAGATTCGCCAGCAACGGTCCCCCTGACGAACGACGGCTGATGCACAGCGAACCTTCGCTTTTGCAGCATTCCCCTGCAAAACGACGGACATGAATGTCCATCCTACAGAAAAACGGCCAGCCTCAAGGTGCCTGTCACCCGGCTGCGCTCATGTCACCCGGCTGCGCTCAGAATTCAGGTGACATGCTCAGCGGCTCCCGATAGACTCCACTCTCCCGCCGAGTGGACCTGATTAATTCGGCATAAAACTCCAGAACTCCACGATCCGGATAAGTTGAAGTCACGATCTATCCGTCGGCATTCACGCCGCCGCGTAGATGGCAATTCGTTATGCCGTAGAATGCGGGGCAAGATGGGGCGACTGTTCCAGGATTTCTCATTCGTCGTATCGGTTGTCTCCGATCGACCGCTCTTACGGCTGTGCGGTTCCGTCGATCCTGAAGATCCGAATGACACACCGATTGTGGTGTACGCTTTACTAGACACTCCACTTGAATGGCACAGATTCTTCCTTGATGCGGGCGCTGGATTTTGGGCGACATGTTCGGCTGAAACCGTAGCTGAAGAGCACGACGATGATTCTATTCGCATCGTTGACTACTTTTGCGAGATATTTCCACAACCAATCCGACGCGCATACGCGATTGCGCCTTCACCAGTCTTGGCGACCCGAATTCTAATCGAACTCGACAATGGGCACGCCGTGCAATTGATTTGCGACAGCGACATACCCGATTCTCCCGCTAGAATCTCATTGAAACGCACACCCCAAAATGAAAGTTGAGCTTCCTGCAGTCACCAACTGTCTGGAATGTGAACTTCGGGTATGTGAAATGAACGGAAACCGCATCACGAATAGAATCGATCCTCGGTGCGTCAGGGATTGTTCTGGGCGGCTCTGCAGCGAGAATTCCCGCCACGAAGTGTCGGGCAACCTTAGACGACGCTGAACCAAGGCGCCCGTTTCTCAGCGAACGGCTTGCGGCGGGGTGGAATCGCTGGGTATGCTGCAGCCCCGCTTTTGAAGCTGCGGGAGAACCGGACGCTAATGCGTGCCAGCTGATTTTGCGCGGTGTTTTGGGCAAGATAGTCGTAACTGCTTTTCCATCAATGCGTTACGGAGAGCATCTGGCGATACATGAATAATCCGGGTTTAGCGGCAAGCCGTTAAACGAATTATACAACATGACTTGTGCCTAAGTGCTTGACTGTCGCATCTGAAAAATATGAAACAATGGCGTGGTGATCACAACTTACAGGACATTATCAGCATGTCGCATTCGCATTCTACATTTCGTCGCCGACGATTTCTGTCAACACTCGTTGGTTCAGCCGCCGCGATCACTGCGGCATCGGCGTCCCGCTCAGTCCTGGCTGATGATCCGCCGCCAGTGACAAATCCACGAGCCACCGATGGCGACGAACGCTTCGAGCCGAACTGGGACGAACGGCTGACGATCAGCGTAGGCGAAAAATCGGGCGACATGATCGGACAGAGCGACAAAGTCATTCAGGCCGCGCTGGATTATGTGGCACGTCTGGGCGGCGGCACAGTGAAAGTGCTGCCGGGAACCTATACGTTTCGGAACGCCGTCTGGATGCCGTCGCGAGTTCGCCTGCTGGGCAGCGGAACCGATTCGGTCATCACGCGATTGCCGTCCGTCCGAACCGAACTGACTCAGGATTCCGACTGGTACGATCAGGAAGTGACTCTGCAGGACGGCAGCGCATTTCAGGTGGGCGATGGCATCGTCTTTCAGGCAACCAATCCGGATAATAACGGAGCAACGGTCATCAAGCGAACGCTCGTGGCACGCAACGGCAATCGTTTCAAACTCAACGATGGCCTGCGCGAGAACTTGTGGCTGTCGGGCAAGCCGACCTGTGCCTCGTTGTTTCCGTTACTGACCAGCGAACACACGGCGGATGTGATCATTGAAAACATCGCGCTCGACGGCAATCGTGAGAACTGTGAAAACTTCAACGGCAATTACGGCGGTTGCGTCTTTCTGCAGGACTGCAATCGCTATACGTTTCGCGGAGTGACGGCTCGCAATTACAACGGCGACGGGATCAGCTTCCAGATCTGTCACGATGTGGTCGTGGAGAATTGTCACAGCCACGATAACACCGACC
>JAYTAK010000958.1:0-16145 GCA_043737515.1 Candidatus Kuenenia sp.
CGTTGTATGAGTTTGCTCGCCGACGAGGATATTCGACCGCCGATGCGGGTGACGTGACGCAGGGATTTTTCGCTCAACTGCTGGAGAAGGAATACCTGCAGAGTGCAGATCCGGAACGCGGTCGATTTCGCGCTTTCCTGTTGACGGCGTTCAAACGATTCCTGTCGAAGGAACGCGATCACGATCGAGCATTGAAGCGAGGCGGCGGTGCGAGTCTGGTGTCTCTCGATCTGGAGCGGGCCGAATCGCAAGTCCGGATCGAACCGATTGACGATCGAACTCCGGAGAGTCTGTTTGAAAGGCGTTGGGACATTACGCTCCTGGATCGTGTGGTGCATCTGCTGGAAGCCGAGTTTCAGCAAAAGGGAAAGCAGCAGTTCTTCACGATGTGTCGCGGCTGCCTCACCGGTCTTGGCATGGACGAACAATATGCCTCGATCGCAACCGCCTGCGGAATGACTGAGCCCGCCGTCAAAGTCGCCGTGCATCGCATGCGGGCTCGGTATCGCGAACTGCTGCTTGCCGAGATCGCTCAAACCGTCGCGAGTTCCGAAGACATTGAAGACGAAATGCGAGCTTTGATGAACGCCGTGCGGGGGTGACGTTTTCCGTCTGAGAACTCCTGTTACAGCAGCTGAATGCCAAAGCAGCCTGCCTGATGTATCACCTGCTCATCGAGCCACTGCTTCCGATGATCAGAATTCTTCCCGCTAAACGGATCGTTTCGCAACAGGAGACACCGGTGCGCGGTGCGATTTATGACATGCACAATCGAGATTTCATCCGCCGCAAACACTTTCACCCGAGCCATGACCAGTCACCTTACTTGAGCAAACCATGCGCCCCACAGTTGCCGAGGGTTCGACTAATCAATGCCAAATTGCCAACAAAGTGCTGTGTCCCCGCTGGACCGCCCCTCGGCCCGCGTGCGCAAAATTCTCCAGAGTTTGTAGAATGTGGATTGACGCGATTCCATAGATCTTGTAGAATTTTGAAATGCGTGCAGCGCTTGTGGTCGAGATGCTGTGACGCATGATTTGAACCCGCAAGGAGAGTTAGCGATATGACAACTTTTGGACAAACACTTAAGGAGCTTCGGCGTGGAAAAAGGATGACATTGTGCGACGTGGCTGAATCAGCTCGGATCAGCCTTGCCTACCTCAGCAGCATCGAACGTGGTACTCGCACTCCTCCGGATGAAGACATCATCCGCAGAATCGTTAATGCGATAGGCGAACCAAGAAAACTTTCTGAGCTGATGCAACTGGCGAAACAGACAAAGCAGGATTCTTTGTTGCGGGAGTCACTGAAGGACTTCCCGCAGAAAAAGCAGGAAGCAATCATGTTGCTGGCACGTAGCCCTGGCAACAGTGCGATTTGGGACCAACTTTTTAAGGCGATCAAGAATGGCGAATGAATCGCCGCGAGTGCGACCAATGTCGCGCCGCGCAATCGAAGCTAGGGCCAGCGAAATGCTGGAAAAATATTTCAACGCTGACCTACGGAATCGTGGATGGCCTTTAGATGTGATTCAGTTCGCTGAGTTCTTAGATGACATCGGCTTGATTGAATTTGCTATCGAACCGCTGAATGGAAACAAGGAGGGCGAGTATCGGCCGGTTGAGAATCAATTGGTTTTGACTGAGGCAACTTGCACAGACGCCAACAATGGGGGCGTTCGGGCGCGTTACACTGTCGTCCATGAAATCGGGCACGCGGTCCTGCATGGTTCGCAACTGCGAGTTGTTCACAGTCTCGGATTCACTGTGAGTCGCTATTCACGGACTGAATTGCGACCGTTTGAAGATCCAGAGTGGCAGGCGAATGCATTCGCGGCTGCCGCATTGATGCCGAGCGAACTGGTCGTTCGGCTGTTGTCCCCTTTTTCCCATGACGGTGCCGTGCGAGACGAATCGCGGGCTATCGCAATAATAAAGGAGAAATTCAACGTTTCGCAGCCCGCTGCAGAAAGAAGGCTAAGCGACCTCAGGAAACTCGGTCTCCTGAAATGAAATGAGCTGACTTGCTTGGGGGCAAATCAGCTCAAGGTTCCGCGTTGCGAAACTCAATCTACATCAGAATCGTACCGTGGAGCCTCAGTTGTGAAAAGCGGTTTCAGAAACTTTTTCAAGCAACGAGGTTACTATGATCCAAAGATCAATTTTCACGGTCAAAACTGGGCAAGAATGCCCATGTGGCGGCCATTACGTCCTCGATTCGTACACAGACGGAAGCCGCACTCCTGCGCCGACTGCTGACGAATTGGTGATTTTTATTCCTTTCGGTCACCGGATTCCACCGGTCCGATCTGTATGTAAGGGGGCTTTCCGACGACGTCTTTGAGCGTCGGCCTAGCAGACGACTGTAGCATCCGAATGAATCAATGAAGGCCGATCGAGAAATCGATCGGCCTTCTTGGTTCGGGTGGCGTGATTGCGGGGGAAAACAAAGGTGTCAGGGGAAAACAAAGGTGTCAGGAACCGAATACGCCATTTTTGCTGGAAACGGTTCTTGACACCTTTTGATTTCTTCGTCTGACGAAAACAATCGTACGCGCACGTTTCCATATTTGTTTGCCGGTCAGTGAAGTCCACTTTTTGAATCGGGATGTCCATCGTGCCAACCATCAAACAGATAGTCGAAGGCAAAGATACGTTCTTTGGGCGAGCATTCGACTTCACCGTCCAAGTGTTGATCGTCGTCTCGTTGATTTCGTTTTCGATTGAGACACTTCCTGACTTATCCCCTCTGATGCAATCAATTCTCACTGCAATTGAAACTGGAATCGTCGTCTTCTTCAGTATTGAGTATCTGCTTCGGATCTACATTGCTCCTAATCGCATCAGATTCATCACAAGTTTCTTTGGGCTCATCGATTTAGCGGCGATTCTGCCGTTTTACCTAGCCATTGGGATTGATCTTCGCTCCATGCGAGTATTTCGGCTGTTGCGATTGTTTCGTGTTCTGAAGTTGGCACGATACAACGCTGCAATACGTCGATTTCATCTCGCATTGTTGATCGCAAAAGAAGAGATCATTCTCTTCAGTTGCATCACGACCATCGCACTCTGGTTGTCCGCTGTTGGCATTTACCAATTCGAGAATGAAGCGCAGCCAGAGGCTTTCAAATCCGTATTTCACAGCCTTTGGTGGGCCGTAACGACACTGACAACTGTGGGATACGGCGATGTCTACCCCATAACCGTCGGGGGCCGGATCTTCACGTTTTTTATGTTGCTTGTTGGCCTTGGGATTGTCGCTGTCCCAGCAGGGTTGGTTTCAACCGCTTTGTTACGAGCGCGTCAGATGGAAGACGAAGAAGTGGACGAAAAGCGCGAAGGGCGCTGAATTCCCACATCTCACGCGGGTCGATGGTGTTTGAGGTAAAGTCCGCGTGAACCTGTCCTATTTTGCCAATGGATGACGCAGCGAATATCGTTTGACATGCCACCGCCCTGTCTGTAAGGTGTTGTGGCATGAAGCGTTAGTGCGATGAAATTCTTGGGGAATCTCAGTGCATCGAATACTCTCTACCATCACTTGCATTTCTGCTTTGCTGCTACCGGTATACAGCGACAGTATGCCGGAGCTGCTCTCTGGCAAAGTGATCAGCATCAGCGATGGTGATACCATCACAGTATTGCGGGAAGACAAGTCGTCAGTGAAGATCCGATTGGAAGGAATCGATGCACCAGAATCAAGTCAGGCATTTGGTTCAAAAAGCAAAGATGCCCTGAAAGAACTGGTTGCAGGCAAGACGGTGGAATTGCGAAAGACCGGCGAGGACAAGTACGGACGATCATTGGCATTTGTTTTTATCGATGGTGTCGATGTTAATGCAAAGCTGATTGAAGATGGCTGGGCTTGGCACTACAAGAAATACAACAAAGACAAGCATCTTGCTGAGCTCGAAGACAAGGCCCGCGCCGACCACAAAGGGCTTTGGCACGATGAATCACCCCTGCCGCCTTGGGAATTCCGAGCGCGAAAGCGAGGGGATGGAGCTTCAGCCAACAGCGATTCTACAATACGCCCTCCGGCAGATGCAGAACAAACGCACTGGCTAAATCTTTCCAGTAGTGTGCGGCACAATCGTACCTGCGAGTATTTCGCGAATACTAAACGAGGCCGGTATTGCAAAGCAGATGAAGGGAAGCCGTGCGGAAAATGCGGCGGCTAGATTTAGCCTGGGAAATCTCAACGATTGACTGAGAACTGTTATGGCAGCAATGGAAGTAAAACTGGAGTTTGATCTCCGGGTCCACGGATTGTCGGCAATCAAGAAAGCCGCCTACCGATTCACTGACCAATGTGCTGCAGACATCCGGCAGACCGACGCAGAACACGTTAGCGTGACGCTGACACCGCGAAGCACCACCGCCATTGATGCCCTGGCGTTCCAAAATGAAGTGCTTGATCAGGATCTGCGTGACCTCATTGCGGAGGAGACAAAACCAATTCGTAATCTCCTGCTTGCTCAGGCATTCTGCGAATTCTCCTCAGTCGATCCCGCCGGGGACTCAGCCGATTTTCACGACGACCCGCTGAACATTGCCGCCGAGGCACATGGAAAGCTTGACGATGAGGATATTGCGAGGCCATGAGCATCTCTTCAACGTCCGATCTCTTACCGCAGCTAAAGAGGGGATTCCACGGCTCAGACGACTATCAACGCCGTACCGGGACCGAATATTCTTTGCTGCCGCTCCGCTTCATATCGCTCGATGAGAGTCGCTTTGTCGCAACGAACTTTGCAGGCGAGCATGTCGTACTCCGCCGCAATGATCTGGACGCGCTAATCAGGCATCGATTGTCTCAGGAAAGTAAACTCTACGATACGCTCAAATCAAAGCACTTTCTTTTTGACGGTGACTCCAATGTCGCCATTGATTTGCTTGCCTGCAAGTATCGAACAAAACAGAGTCAGCTATCAGAGTTGACGAGCCTGTTCATGTTCGTCGTCACACTTCGATGTGAGCATAGCTGTCCGTATTGTCAGGTCTCCCGGCAATCTCAGGATAAATCGGCCTTTGATATGCCGCAGGAGTACGCAGCGAAGGCCGTTGACTTTGTGTTTTCCACACCATCGCGGCACGTCAAAGTGGAGTTTCAGGGCGGTGAGCCTCTCCTAAACTTCGAATTGATCCGGTGGATTGTCGAACGTGTTGAAGCGAAGAATGCCGACGCAACTCGGGACATTCGTTTTGTTATCGCCACCAACCTTGCCTTGGTAAACGATGAGATGCTCGACTACTGCAACGATCATTCCGTCCTCATCTCCACCAGTCTTGATGGGCCACGGGAACTACACAACGCCAACAGGCCACGCCCAGGTCAAGACAGCTACCAGCGAGCCATTGATGGCATTCGGCGTGTGCGGGAGCGACTCGGAGGTGATGCCATTTCAGCACTGATGACTACAACTCGCGCGAGCCTTTTGCAGCCCGAAGCCATCATTGATGAATATGTTCGCCAAGGCTTTTCTTCCATATTCCTGCGAGCATTGAGTCCATTCGGATTTGCAGTGAAGACCGGGGCAGTCACCGGTTACTCAACCGAGGAATGGCTGACATTTTATGAACGATCCCTGGCACATATCATTGATCTAAACGTTCGCGGGATTCCGTTTCGGGAGGAATATGCGAGCCTGATTCTGCGCAAAATGCTGACTCCTTTCCCAACCAGCTACGTAGATCTCCAGTCACCGGCAGGACTCGGACTCAGTTGCCTGGCCTTCAATTATGACGGGAGTATTTACGCCTCTGATGAAGCGAGAATGCTGGCCGAGATGCAAGACTTTACCTTCAGGCTGGGGCATCTCAATGAGGACTCCTTCGATGACGTGATGTCGTCAGAAAAGTTGATCGATATCCTCGATTCCACAATGACTGAAGGCATGCCAATGTGTTCGGATTGTGGCTTTCAACCCTATTGCGGCAGCGATCCCGTGTATCACTGGGCAACTCAGGGCGATATGGTGGGCATAAAACCAGCCAGTGGATTTTGCCGCAAGAACATGCAGATCATGCGATTGCTGATTCAACTTCTGGAAGATGATCCCACTGCTGCTGAGGTGTTGCGATCATGGATAGTCTGAAGACCGCCGCAACTGCATTACATGCACGCTTACCACGAAAATGGGATGGTGAGCCTGTGGTGTTGCGGCTGACCGCAGACCCCGCGACCAGCGCAGCAGAATCGCACGCACTGCTGACCAATACACTGCATGGTGACGCCCCTGCCGGATTTGGTGCGTATTTCTACCTACAGCGCAGCAGCCAGCCCGCCCGCCGACACGATTTTGCATTCGAGCTTCCCAATGAACTGAGCTATCTGGAAGTGGGAGACATCCTGCGGCTGAATCCATCGCGTGGTGAGATCTGGGTAATGTATCGCACTCAGTCGCCATCGAATGCTGTTCTACTGACGGAACGCTGCAATTCATGGTGTGTCATGTGCTCACAGCCGCCCAAACACAATGAAGACGCATCACTGATTCAAGCGTGGATGGATGCCATACCACTCATGGATCGCTCGACCAAAGAGATCGGTATCACGGGCGGTGAGCCAACCTTGCTGACCGATGATTTTCTACAGATCGTTCGGATGATCAGGGACCACTTGCCCCAAACATCGCTTCATATCCTGAGCAATGGGCGAATGTTCAACTACCTATCGCTGGCAAGGGCCCTTGCTGATTCGGCTCCACAGGATACGATGATTGGGATTCCGCTTTATTCTGACATTGCGTGGCAACATGACTTCGTAGTGCAGGCCCCGAAAGCCTTCGATCAGACTCTTCGCGGCATCCTGAACCTCGCCCGTTGCCGCGTGCCGATCGAAATCAGGATTGTGGTCCATCGATACACAGTGCCAAGGCTTCGTCAACTTGCTGGATTCATCACAAGAAACCTTCCCTTCGTTCAACATGTGGCGATCATGGGCCTTGAACCGATTGGTTTCGGTCAGGCCAATTTTGAGGCATTGTGGATCGATCCGATCGACTACCAGGACGAACTTGCTGGAGCGGTTGAAACACTGCTGTCGCACGATATGAATGTGTCCATTTACAACCACCAGCTTTGCGTGCTGCCGGAAAACCTCTGGCCATTTGCTCGGCAGAGCATTTCAGATTGGAAAAACATCTACCTTCCCGCATGTTCCGCTTGCAGCGTGCAATCATCCTGCGGAGGTTTCTTTCATTCGGCCACCGCACGGCACAGCCGGGCGATTTCCGCATTACATTTTCCTGCCCCTGTTCCTTCTACCTGACGATTGGAATCCTCATCATGGTGACAGCACTTCTATTCGCCGCAGCTTTCGGTGGACTCGGCATTGTACTCTCTGTCGTTGGATATTTCCTGTTTGACCTCGTCGAATGGCGTATCAACTTTGCTGAGGAGATCAAGAAGGACAACAAATCCGCTGCAATCGTTGTCGCTGCTTTCATTCTGGGAATTTGCTTCATCGTCGGTCGTGCCATAGGCAGTTAATTTGCAAACGGGCGATTGGAACCGAAGTGACCTATCGCTACACTGATTCCGTATCAACTTGTGGAATTCATCGCACTCGGGTGCGACCTTTTCTTGAGAAGCGAAGATATGTCGCGAGATTTTCTTAGAGCACGCCTCCGGTCCGTCGGATCTGCCGCTGCCATTGCCGCTGCCCTCCTTGCCGAATCAGCAGCGGCAAAGACTTCGGTCCATGTGCAGCCATTGATCCAGACCGCAGCAGCGGTGATCGAGACAGATCGGAAGTCAGGCACGACGAAGACCCTGGTGCTTCAGGCCGCGAAGCAGATGGAGCACCAGTTTACGGGGCATCGTTCGCACTCGTCGCACAAGTCGCATTCGTCTCATTCATCGCACTATTCATCATCACCAGGATCGTCGGCCGGCCGAATTGCCTCGACGCCATCCTACTCTGCCGGAAGTACTGCTCCAGCCTCAACGCGAAAGCGTGTCAATCCTCCAAGACGGTCCACGTCCCCCAGCCGGTCCGGTGGAGTGGTCACGGCAGAACAGGACGAGCATACGAATATCCAACCGCTTATTGCCAACGATTCCAAAGTCCACCCATCCCCCTCGTCCGTCCCTGCGACAAACCCCGTTTCATTGCCGAAATGGGAAGTTGAATCAAATACCCCAGAGGGACCGGTGGAACTCATCCGAATACGACTCGATGATGAACCGGGCACGCGACGACCAAGCACAAGCGATTTGCGGAGGATCGCCGGGCAACTCAATTTGAAGGATACTGCCAAACTAGAGTTTCTTTGGACGCGCGGCAGATACAAGACGAAGCCTTGGGCGATTGGCACGTTTGACGCACGACATGAGACCTATGTTCAGATCATGCAGGATGTCATCGACTACGACATCATCGATTCGCATGCATCAGCGACACGTGTATACATGAATGTGTCGATGCATACGGTTAAGACTTTGTTCCCATCGAAAGAAGAAATCCTTGGGATCTTTGACGAGTTAAAGGTCAATGGTAATTGCCGGATCGACTTCTTTTTTGCGGGTGATGCTGTCCGTAAGCACAAAGCAGTTAGTGTTTCTCGGCTGGGGATTGAATCGCCAAAAGTGGCACTGTATCCGAAGTCAGGAGCACGGGAACATTAGTGGCTTTCACTGTTACGCTCGGGGGAACACAAAAAGGTGGCAGCGACGAATGGCACTGTCGTGATCATGAAACTGACTCTTTTGGCGCGATTCTGCGAGACATACATGCGACTGGCGGAGCAGATCGCTCCTTCCCAAGCCACGCAAACCCCTTAGCGTCCGATCGTGACAGTGCCATTCGTGGCAGCGACGGTCTTGATCACCGTCAATGAATACAACTCGCAGAATCTGAAGACGAAGACGACGCTGCCAGTGCCGAGTTCCGGCATCACTGCCTCTGTTTTGCGATGGACGTACGATGCTGCCGGAAATCTTCTCTCTTCAACGGACGCGCGGATTTACACGACGAAGTACACATACGATGCGAGGAACCGCGTTGTCAAGACCGAACTGCCTGCCGTTGCATATGGCACTGGCACCGCACTTCCGACATCGCTCACAACCTACGATGTGTTTGGCGATGTGATTCGTGCGACCGACGCCATGGGGCGGGCAACCACGTATCAGCACGATGCCCTCGGCCGGACCTTCAGAACGATTTCGCCAGGTCCGATCGGCGGAGCCTGGTCGGGCACAATGTCCATGACCAGCACGATGCAATTTGATGCTGTGGGCAACGTGATTCGCGTGATTGATCAACTCGGTCGTCAGGCAACCACGGCCTACGACAATCTTAACCGCCCGATTCGTAGCACCGGCACAGATCCGTACACCGACGATTTCGCAACCGCCCCGACGACCACAGTGGCGTACGATATCAACGGCAATGTGGCGCGCAAGACGGACGCCACCGGTGATCTCACGCGGTTCGAATATGACGCCCTGAATCGAGCGATCCTGGTGGCCATGCAGGATACATCCGGCTGGTTGACGAGTTCCACGATGTTTGACAAAGCCGGCAATACGAAGCGCACGATCGACATTCGCGGAAACGTCACAGATTACAACTACGACGACTTGAATCGCGTGGTTAAGGTGCTGCAACCGGCAGTCGATGGTCTTGAGCGACCTAAAACCACCACAACGTATGATCAGTTCGGCAACGTCAAGACAGTCCGTGGTCCGCGTGATGGTGGCCCTGAAAATGAAGATGGTCAAACTGAAAATGAATACGACAGGCTGAACCGGTTGATTCGTCAATTCAAGCCCGAGCCTGAACCAGGAAAGACACGCCCTGAATCGGTTTTCGCTTACGATGCTGCGGGAAACCTCTTCAAAACACAAGTACTTGTCAGTCGAATTTCCAGCAACGTCGAAGTCTGGACGGAATCTGTCACGACGTTTGATGCCATCAACCGATCGATGAATTCCGTTGTTCGTGCGACGAATGGTGTCGCTCCGACGGCTGAGCAGATTCTGGCCCAGACACTCACGTCTCAAACGTACGACCTCGTCGGCAACGTGCTGACAGTCACAGATGCCGAAGGACGCGTGACAGCGTTCGAATACGATCGCCTGAATCGCAAGGTCACGGAAATTGATCCCAAACCAACGACGACCGACGCCAATCCTGTGACGCGATTCCGCTACGACGTCGCAGGCAATCTGGTAGCCACGATCGATCCTTTAGGACGCATTTCGACCACGACATACGATCTGCTAGGTCGAGCAGTCTCGACAACGTCGCTAGATCCGGACGGGCCACAAGGGCCGCTGCCCGCTCCTCAAGCGACGTTACGTTACGACATCGTGGGCAACCTGCTGTCAACCACCGATCAGCTCGGACGGCAGACGGTTTCAACCTATGACATGCACAATCGCGTGTTGACGGTCACCCAGCCTGACGCCAATTTGACCGACAATCTGCCCGCACCCACGGCGTCGTTTGTCTACAACATCTATGGCGACAAAATCAAGGCGGTTGATGCACTGGGTAATGTTACCGACTACGGCTACGACGCCGTCGGTCGGCTGACATCCACAACGCTGCCGGATGCCACACCCCATGACAGACTCGGTCGTCCGGTCACCAAAGTTGCCTACGATATTGTCGGCAATGTGGTAGCGACCACAGACGCCGCCGGTCGAATCACCAACAATACGTATGACCTGCTCAATCGTCTGACAATGACCCAATTGCCGCTGCCTGGCGGCACGGGCGTCGCACGTCCTCGCCCCACGACATTGTATCAGTACGATGCCGTCGGCAATGTTCTGCTCACGAGCGACTACATCAATGCCAGCACCAGTCGCGTGACGTACAACGAATACGACTACATGAACCGCGTCACGAAAACGACGCTGCCATCTCCTGGCAGCGGAGCCCCGTCACCGGTCACGGAATTTGGCTACGACAAAGTCGGTAATCAGACGATGGTGACGTTAAAGTCAACCGTCAGCAATTCCGCGGAGAAGACCACGAAATTTGTGTACGACAATCTGAACCGGTTGGTGCAGACGCAGTCTCCGAACCCGACGACAGGTGCCATCGGTGGAGGACCAATCAGCAGCAGTACGTTTGACCTTGTGGGCCGCCTGATCAGTTCGAAAGATCCGCTGAACCGCGTCACAAAATATTTCTATGACGATCTGGATCGCCAGACAAAAGTCATTGGAACGGACCCGGACGACCCAAACGGGGTTGTCGGCGGAGACACTACCGACAAGATCCCTTCTGAAACTCGCACGTTCTACGACGCCGCAGGCAATGTGGCTATGACGCAGTCGCGTCAAAAGCCCGACCCGTTGAACACACAAACCGGGACTTCTTCGCTGGGGATTTTCAGCACGACGATCAATCGCTATGATCGTCTGGACCGCTTGACGTCTACCGTTGATGCCAATGGCGGAGTCACACAATACCGTTATGACAACGGTGGCAATCGGATTCAGTTGACGGATGCGTCGTTCAACACGACGCGGTGGCAGTATGATGCTCAGGGACAAGTGCTGTCGGAGACGGATCCCAACCGGCTCTCGATCGTGAATGAATACGATCTGGTCGGCAACATCTTTGCCGTGACGGATCGGCGAGGCTACCGGACACAGTTTGTGCGTGACAATCTCGACAACGTGCTGCTGGAACACTGGCTGCAGCCGAGCGGCAGCGGGGTCGCATACATATCTCAGATCCAGAACTGGTACGACATGTACAGCCGTCGCCACTGGACGCGGCAGACAAATCCGGCCACCGGCCAGATCCTGGGTGAGACATCACTCACACTCGATGATCTGGACCGAGTCAAGTTTTACGACACCGTCACCACGCCCGGCCAATCCGCAGCGAAACTCACGTATCAGTATGATGCGTTTGGCAACCGGACGCAGATGGTGCAGCAGACCGGCAGCGGTGCGTCGCTGATCACGGTTACGACGAACTACACCGAATTCGACTACCTGAATCGGCTCACCAAACTGAACCAGTCAGCCACGAATTTTCCGAACTGGCAGAACAAATCGGTCAAACTCGATTATCGAGCCGACAGTTCCATCCAGACGATTACGCGGTACTCCGATCTGACGCAGACCACGGTTGTGGTGAAATCAGATTACACGCAGGATTTTGCTGGCCGACTGTCCTCCATCACGCACACGAAGACAGTGCCAACCAGCACGGTGCTGGCATCGTACCAGTACACATACTTTGCCGACGATCAGTTGCTGCAGGAAATCTCGTCGGTCGATGGCACGACGAACAACGACTACGACGCCTACGGTCAGCTCGTCACCAGCACCAAAACAGCGGGCACCAGCGAAGCGTATGTCTATGATAAGACCGGCAACCGGATTGTGGGTTCGACAGTCGTCGGCAAGGGCAATCGGATTCTGAACGATGGCACGTATGCGTTTCTGTACGATGCCAATGGCAATCTCACCCGCCGCACGACTCTGGTGAGCGGGGCTCCGACGGGAGCCTACGTCCAGTATGCATGGGACCATCGCAATCAGCTCACGAAGGTGGAATTCTTCAACGCTCCGGTCAACGGCACGGCAACGCTGGCGAAAACCGTGGCGTACACGTATGACGATTCCAGTAACCGCATCAACAAGACGCTGACGGTGCCCGGCCAGGCAGCGGTCGTCGAAAACTATGTCTATGACGGCGATCAGCTTGTCGCCGTCATGAACGCGACCGGGGCCATTCAGCATGAGTACTTCTCCGGCAGTGCTCTGGATCAGGTGTTTGCCGATCAAACGGTGCTGAGCGGCGTGCTCTGGCCGCTGGAAGATCGCACGGGAGCGGCTCGCGATGTGATCTCAACGGCGGGCGTGGTACTCGATCATCGCAGGATCGACAGCTTCGGCAAGATCACGTCTCAAACCGGACCGACGGTTGATTACGACCAGTTCTTCAGCGGTTTGTCCTATGATGCGGACAGTCAGCTCTACTACGCCCGAGCCCGCTGGTACGACCCGGTCGGCGGCAAATTCATCGGCGAAGACCCGCTGCGATTCGGTGCTGGTGATACGAATCTCACGCGGTACTCGGCGAATGATCCGGTGAATTTCTCGGACCCGAGCGGTCTGTTCTTTGACAAGATCGGCAACTTCTTTCAAGACGTCGGTCAATCGATCAGCCGGGGTTTCGAAAATGTCGGTGACTTCTTCGAGGACAACTGGGAGAACGGCAATATCCAGAAAGGACTGCTCGTTGCGGGGACAATCGTCTCCGGCGGAGCTTTGGCGTTCGGTGGTCTGGTAGGCATGGGGCTCGTGGCTGGCGGGCTGGGTTTTGCATCAGGAGTCGCCAATTCCTACGAAGTATTTTCCGGCAACAAGATCGGCGATGGCACGTTCACTCGCGTGCTGAGTGCGGCAGCGGCGGTCACGGGCGGATTCTACGGCAACCTGCCGACCGGCTCGACCGGCTCGATTTCATCCTCCAATTACTGGAGTTTGGGTCGCGGTGCCAGCATTGCCGCTGGAGCCACGGCTGGTTATGAGATTGCCTCCGGCAGAACTATCGGTGACGGGACGTTGTCGGGAGTCTTCAACGTCGCGAGCCTTGGTGTGAATCACGGCAACGCTTTGTTTAACGGCAACGTCTCTGCGACTCAACGCTTCGGTGTTGGAATCAACATCGCTGCTGGCGGAGCAAGCCTCTTCAACACCGGCGATCGCGGTTTGCAACAGGCCTTGCGATCACTGAGTATCGCCACCGGCGTCTGGAACACCGGAACTCAAGCCGTAACTGCGTACCAAACGTCGAAGGCGACAATGGAGGCACTGCGACCCACGCCGATTCAGGTGAGGGCAGTTAAGTCGAACATTCGGCTTATAAGCCAATCCTCCGACGATGAACCGTCTGACAGCAATGGCTCGCCCGTCTATGAAACCGACGAATCGAAACGAATAAAGGTAATTCTGCGTGCAATCCGCAGGCAAACTCGAGGGTCTGAACAGGTAGACAACGCTGGAGGATTCGGAGACGTGCGCCTCAAAGAAGCGAGGGACTATCAGAACTACGAAAAAGGAATCCTCGACGCGAAAGTTGGCGCTTTCATGACTTTTCTGGAACATGAGGGGTCTGGCGTTCCCGTGGGTATCGCACGAAATTATGGAGACATGGAGTATCAAGCCTCCCTCGCCGAACTTGACGGGAATTCGAATAATGCCATGCAGATCAGGGAAATGCTCAGAGTCTCGATCGAGTATGATCGCGACAACGCAACTGGCGCTCTGCATGGGGCTGACGAATTGGCCTTGGCCCATGCACGCGCACGGGACAAAGCTTTTGAGCGGTCGATTGTTGTACGTCAGGAAATCACCAATGCGATTCGGGGGGCAGTTTATGGAGATCTGGCTGATGACACGGGGTACGCTGGTGTTGCTGGACAGACCATTACGGGATTAATTCCCTATGTTGGCCAAGTTGCAGACGTTCGGGATTCCTTGGCCGCCGCAGGGCAATTCCGTAAAGGAGGATGGCAAAAAACCGGGACGTACCTAAATGCGGGAGCCGTGCTCATTGCCTGGGTTCCAGGCTTAGACTTTGTTAAAGGCGGTAAGAATGTTGTCAAAGAGAGCCTGCAGTCAGGAATCAAAGAGAGTGCGCAGGCTGGAGCAAGAGAAACCTTGCAAACCGCAACACAAGAAGCTACACAAGCTCTGGGTCCAAAGCACGGAACATTTTACTCGACGCCGGCCGGCACTGTAATCCCGTCACCCGTCGGCTACGTCCCGCAAGTAGCACAAAATGGAAAAGGTCTAGTTCTGCTGCCCAATGGACAGTCGCTTGGCGACAACAGCAGCATTATTCGCTATGGGGATCCAAATGCCCAATATCCAAATGGGTATATTCGATACTACAATTCATCAGGCCAGCCAATCAACCCGGCTACGGGAAAACCAGGTTCCAACGCAACCACTCATTCACACGTTGGTTCTAATGGTGGCCCATTCCTGAACTACCCAGAATAGAAGGTAAAACGCATGAGTCTCATCAAGACTGCGCCAGGCTGGTCAGTAGAGTGCGATGATTGTTCGATCACTCAAATCCAAATAGACTTCCGTGTTGGCTTCTTAATCTCTGGCGGAAGTAATTCTTTTTCTGCGTATTTCGAAACGCCGTTCGTATATCGGCGGGATGGCGTTAAGCACTTCGTGGTTCCAGGTAGAACGGAATCCTTGGTGCCGATTCTGCACACGTTCAATTGCGTGGTATCAGGAATCTCGGCGACGAAATCGGGCTACTTACTTCTGGAATTTTCGGATGGCACTGCCATCGAAGCCGGGCCAGACGAAACTTTCGAAGCGTGGCAATTATCCGGACTTGGGGATTTTTTGCTCGTATGCCAACCGAGGGGGGAGGTCGCATGCTTTTTTTCAGAAAGCACTAAGGCGACCAGCAGAAAACAAATCACCAATTGATCTCCTGCGTGGTCAAAATACTCAGCCGTGTTGATTGGCGTGTGGTCAAAAAACGCAGCCGTGGTGATTGCTCTTTGAAAATCTGGGTTCAAGTGATCGAGTGCCGGTAGTGCCGGTGCCATGTACCTGGTCGAAGAATGTACCTGGTCGAAGAGGGCGACGCAGTATAGGGCGACTTGGCAGTCTGGGGAAATCGAGGGCAGCGTCTTCGGCCAATGGCGGAGTCACACAATTCCGTTACGACAACGGTGGCAATCGGATACAGTTGACGGATGGCTCATTCAACACGACGCGGTGGCAGTATGATGCTCAGGGGCAAGTGCTGTCGGAGACGGATCCGAACAGGCTGTCGATCGTGAATGAATACGACCTGGTCGGCAACATCTTCGCCGTGACGGATCGTCGAGGCTACCGGACTCAGTTTGTGCGTGACAACCTCGACAACGTATTGCGAGAACAATGGCTGCAGCCAAGCGGTACGGGCGTGGCCTTTGTATCGCAAATTGAAAACTGGTACGACAATTACAGTCGTCGTTCGTGGACGCAGCAGCGCACGATGGCCACGCTCCAGCTTTCTTCCATCATCTCACTGACAATGGATGATCTGGACCGCGTCCTTATCTACAGCACCAATGCCAAACCTGGCCAATCAGCCGCACAGTTGACGTATCAATACGACGCCTTTGGCAATCGCACGCAGCGAGT